>JARLIV010000122.1 GCA_031291555.1 Methylovirgula sp.
CGTGCCCTCGTCGGCGAGCGTGCGGCCCGAAGCCTTCAGCTCCGCCTCGGCCTGGCGCCAGATAGCGTCGAACTCGCGCGCGACCAGTTCTTCCGGCAGTTCGAACGCATATTTCTTGTCGAGCGCATCGAGCAGCTCGCGCTTCCACTTGCGGCGCGACACGAGGCTCGCCTCGCGTTCGAGCGAAGCCCGGAGCATTTCGCGCAGCTTCTCCAGAGCCTCGAAGCCGAGGCCCTTGGCGAATTCGTCGTCGATGGCCAGCTCGCCCGGCGCCGCGACCGCTTTCAGCGTCACCGCGAATTCGGCCGGCTTGCCGGCGAGCGAAGCCTCACCATAGGCCTCGGGGAAGGTGACATTGATGGTCCGCTCCTCGCCGACCTTCATGCCCACGATCTGGTCCTCGAAGCCCGGAATGAACGAGCCCGAGCCGAGAACGATGTCGATATCCTGGGCGCTGCCGCCCTGAAACACTTCGCCGCCAACCTTGCCGACGAAATCGATGGTCACCTTGTCGCCATTCTCGGCCACGGCCTCCCCCTCCTTAGGGAGGAAGGGCCGGTTGCGCTCGGCAAGCTTCTTGACGTTGTCGTCGACCTCCGAATCCGGGATGTCGGCGACGAGCCGCTCGATCTGAACGTCGTCGAAGCTGCCGACTTCGATCTTCGGCAGAACTTCGACCGCGACGACATAGGAGAGATCGGCCTTGGCTGCGAAAGCCTTTTCAAGCTCGCCCTCATCCTTCGGCAGGTCGATCTTGGGCGCGCCGGCGAGGCGCAGGGCATTGTCCTCGAAGATCTTGCGATTGGCGTCGTTGACCGCCTCCTGCATCACCTCGGCCATGATCGAGCGGCCGTAGAGGCGGCGCAGATGCGCGACGGGCACCTTGCCGGGGCGGAAACCCTTGATTTGCGCCTTGGCCCGGATCTCGTTGAGCTGATTCTCGACCCGCGAGGCGAGATCGCCCGCCGGGAGCACGACCTTATATTCGCGCTTCAGGCCCTCGGAGCGTGTTTCCGTCACTTGCATCGGCATCTTTCCCTTATCTGTTACAGCCAGACGGCCACATGAGAAGCCGCCGGCCGGCGCCGTTAAGCTTCGGACATGGCGCGAGAAATCTTACGGCTGGTGCGGGCGGAGGGACTCGAACCCCCACGGTTTTCACCACCGGAACCTAAATCCGGCGCGTCTACCAGTTCCGCCACGCCCGCAAGCGCAGACCGCGCCGCGGCCCCACCGCTCGGGCCGCGTCTATAGCACGCCCAAAACCCGCCGCAGCAAAAAAGTGAGGTTCCCGGCGCCTATCGTTTTGCCCAATTCGCGGCTAGCAACAAGTCTTAAACGATGCCGGACCTGCGCATGACCCTTACCCGCCGCGTGCTTTTGGGCACGACCCTCGCGACGCTCTGGACCCGACTGACGGGCGTCCAGGCCGCGACCGCCTCGCAACTGCCCGAGGCGCCGCCGCGCCGGCTGGTCGCGCAAAAGGCGGCGCTGCGCCTGCTGCCTTCGGCCGAGACCGCGATCCTCGGCTTCGACGGGACGGCGCCGGGGGCCCTGCTGCGCTGCAAGTTGGGGCAGAACCTGGCGATTCGGCTGGTCAACCAGACCGATCAGCCGCTGACCTTGGCCAATTGGGGGCTGCGTCTTCCAAATGCCCTCGATGGTGTCGCGCCGCTGACGCAAAAGCCCGTCCCGCCCGGCCAGAGCTTCGACTACCGCTTGACGCCCCCCGACGCCGGGCTTTTCGGCTACCGCTCCTTCGTCGCACCCGATGCCGGCAATCAACTCCGCCGCGGTCTTTACGGCGCGATCATCATCGACGAGGCCGCCCCACCCGCGGCGGATAACGACATTCTCGCCGTTCTCGCCGACTGGCAGCTCGACCCCAAAACCCAGATTCTCGACACGCCGAGGCCGGGCGAATCGCTGGCGACGATCAATTCCAAGCCGCTCGCCTTGGAGGAGACGCACAATCCCGGCAGCCGCATCCGCCTTCGCCTGTTGAATGCCGCGGCGGCGCGGCTGTTCTTTGTCGCCTTCGACGGGATGACGCCGCATGTCCTGGCCATCGACGGCCAGCCGTGTTCCGTGTTTTCGCCGGTCGGCAATCTGCTGCCTGTGGGGCCCGGCGGGCGCTTCGACGTGATGTTCGACTTGCCGGTGACCGGGGGACCGGCGCGCCTCGTTCTGCGCGAGACGGGCCGCACAGATCAACCGCTCATCATCTTCAACACGTCGGGCAACAAATGGCCGGACATGCCGCCGATCGCGGCGCTGCCGCAGAACCCTCTGCTGCCGGCCGCCATCCGGCTGCAGGACGCCAAGAACGTGCAAGTGACTGTCGCAGGCGGCGGCGCGGCGCCCTTCAACCTCAATGGGGTGCCGGGCACAGCGTTCGGCAACGCGCCGCTGTTTTCCGTCAAGCGCGGCGCGTCCGCGACGCTCGCCCTCGTCAACAAGAGCACCGCGGCGACCCAGATGCGCGTGCACGGCCACGCGCTGCGCATCCTGCACGATCTCGACGATGGCTGGGATCCGTTCTGGCGCGACAGCGTCATCGTGCCGCCAGGGCGGACGAAACATGCGGCTTTCGTCGCCGACAATCCCGGCGATTGGGCGATCGAGGTTCTGCCGCTCGACGTGCCGGCGGGCGACATGGTGACCTGGTTCGCGGTAGGCTAGAGCGGGATGCGAAAAAGCGGATACCGGTTTTTCGCGCAAATCCCGCGATCTAAGCCTCGGTTTCGAACAAGCGCCGCAGCACCGGCGGCAAATATTCGGGAATATCCTCCGCGATCAGGCCGGGGCCGAACTCGCGCGCCGCAGCGGCATGGAGCCAGGCGCCGGCGCTCGCCGCCTCGAAGGCCGGCATGGCCTGCGCCAGCAAGCCGCCGATCATGCCCGAGAGAACATCGCCAGAGCCAGCCGTCGCCAGCCATGGCGGCGCACCGTGATTGATCGACGCCCGGCCGACGGGATCGGCGATGACGGTATCGGCGCCCTTCAGCAGCAACACCGCGCCCATCAGAGCGGCGCCGGCGCGGGCGCGGTCCAATTTCGAAGGCGAGGCGAGCAATTCGATATGCGGATGGTCGCGCAACTCGCCTTCCTTGGCAGCGAAGAGCTGCGCGAATTCGCCATCATGCGGCGTCAACACGACCGACTTGCCCGATGCCTTGATCGCATCGGCGAGCTTCACCGCCTCGCCAGCAAAGCTCGTCAGCGCGTCGGCATCGAGGACGAGCGCGCGTGGCTCGTCCTCGCTCGGCCGCGCCAGGGCCGTCAGCACAAGCTGGCGCGTCGCCTCGCCGACACCGAGGCCGGGGCCCATGACGACGACGTTCTTGCGCGCGTCGGCGAGCAGTCCGGCCAAATCCTCGGCGCTGTCGCAGACGCGGGTCATGATCGCCGTCAACGCCGCGGCGTGCACGGGCAGCGCATCGCTTGGCGTCGCGACCGTGACGAGACCGGCGCCCGCGCGCAAAGCGCCGCGCGCCGCGAGCCGGGCGGCGCCGGTATGCGCGAGCGAGCCGGACAGAACGAGCGCATGGCCGCGCTTATATTTGTGGCCATCGACATGCGGGCGCGGGAATTGCGCGCCCCACAGCGCCGGTCCGTTGGCGAAGGTCTGCGGCTTGATCGTCGCGAGCACGGAATCGGGAATGCCGATATCGGCGAGGCTGATCTCGCCGCACTGCATCTGCCCCGGCAAAAGCAGATGCCCCGGCTTGAGCCGGAAGAAGGTGACGGTCTGCGTCGCCTCGACAGCAACGCCGCGCACCTGCCCCGTCGAGCCGTCGACGCCCGAGGGAATATCGACGGCGACGATCGGCTTGCGCGTGCGCCGCGTCCATTCGTTGAGGCGCAGGATCGCCGTTTTCGCCACACCCTCGATGTCGCGCGCGAGGCCGGCTCCGAAAATCGCCGCGATGGCCAGATTGGCCTCTTCGAGCGGCACGCGATCGAAAGGCAGAACCTCCCCGTTCCAACCTTGCGCGGCATGGGCGGCGTCGCCCTTGAGCGCGTCGCGCGCGCCGAGAAGCCCGACCGAGACGTGATAGCCCTCGGCCTTGAGGTGGCGCGCCGCGACGAAACCGTCGCCGCCATTATTGCCGGGCCCGCAGAAGACAACGACGCGCCCCGCCTGGGTTGGCCGCGCCGCGAGAAGTCGCGCCGCCACCCTGGCGACGGCCGTGCCGGCGCGCTCCATCAACGTCGCGCTCGGTACGCCGGCTGCGACCGCCAGATGATCGGCGCTATTCATTTCGGCGGTGGTCAGCAGTTCGGCAGGAAAGAAACGCGGCAGCATGACCCAACCTTGGTTCGAGCCTTCGAATATTCGGCACGCAATCGTGCCCCATTCGCTCCCCTAGGATGTACGCTTATCTTCAATTTGTCTTCGCCGGGAATTGCGACATGCGCCGATGTGCGACATGCGTTCGGTTGACATTGCAGTGCACGCCAGATAACAAAATCTGTTGCCATGAGAGTGAATTTTCACTCGCGGCGCCTGCTCTTCGGAGCATCTTCCGTGAATGTAAAACCGCGTAAAGCAAAATTCGGCATCGGCCAAATCGTCAAGCATCGCAAATATCCCTTCCGCGGGATCATTTACGATGTTGATCCGGTTTTTGCGAATACCGACGAATGGTGGCTTGCTATTCCCGAGGAAGTGCGCCCGCGCAAGGACCAGCCCTTCTACCATCTCTTCGCCGAAAACGCCGACACTGAATATGTCGCCTATGTCTCGGAGCAGAATTTGCTCCCCGACACGTCCGGCGATCCGATCCGTCATCCACAAGTCGAAGAAATGTTCGTCCGCGCGGAAGACGGCGAATATCGCGTCAGGACCGCGCGGCTGAACTAGAGCGTTTTCGATCGAACCGGACACCGGTTCGCGTGAAGAAAACGCGTCGAAACAAAATTATAGAACCTTGGCCTGATGGAATCAGGGCAACGCTCTCGGCCGAGGCTTTACCCCTCAAACCCTTGACGCCCGGCAGCCCTCTCCTGATGGAGAGGGCATCCAGCAAGGCGTGCCTTATTTGCTGGGCAGAGCGGCACCGCCGGCCGCACCGCCACCCGCCGCAGCACCACCGGCAGCTGCCTTGCTGGCCTGCAAGCGTTTGCGCTCTTCCTCGGCACGCTTCTTCAGCTCTTCCTGGAACTTTTCCTGCTCCGCCTGAAGAACCTTCGGGTCGACGGCCGGGCCATCGAAGGCATCGCCAAAGCCAGCGAGCGGCACGGCGAAGGTAACTTCGCTATTGGCCTGGTTGCGTACCGCAATGCTGAGCGTCGTGCCTTTCTTCATCTCGGCGAGCGTCGGCCCCTTGATCTTCGATTCGGCAAAGCAGCCGTTCGGGAAGCAGATCTCATAGGTGCCGTCGAGCGTCTCGCCTTTATCGACCCAGAAACGGAAGCCCGGACGCAGCATCAGGCCGATCGGCATGAGCAGGCGGACGATGCGCGTTTCCTCGCCATTGATGTCATAAATCGCAACCGCGATGACCGGCGGCTGGTTGGGCTGCGCGCTGAAATCGCGCGTCGTATAGCAAACGTCGCGGTTGGCGGCCTGGTCATGGCCGCAAACCTTGGTCCATTTCGCCTGGGTGCCGATGAGATCGAGCTTGATCGGCCCCTGGGGGGCCTGCTGCGTCGCTTGCGGCTGCTGCGCCTGGGATTGACCCGCGCTCGCAAGGACGAGAAAGCCCGCCAGACCAGCGAAGCCAAGACGCATCAACGAGGACGCCATAAGATAAACCTTTCCGATAATCGGCGCCGGACCGTTTGGTGGGCGCGGAGGGTCGAAATACAGCAATTATTGGCCGCGGGCCACAAAGACGCGAAGCTTGGCCGCCAGTCAAGAACAGGCCTGGGCAATCGCTCTGGAATACGGCGACAAATTGGCTGCCGCCGGCGAACTTGCGGATTAACCGGGCTTTTTCTCAAATTCGCCGCGGAGGGGCCGGAATGAGCCGTCTCTCTGCGGCCGCGCGGAGGCAAATCCCCCGCGTAATGGGCGTCCCGCGCCACCCTGCGGCGAAAACCGGTTCGCACTTTTGGCGTCCCGCTCTAGACTCTTGCCATGCAATCGGAAGCGATTCGCCGCCTTCGGCGGCGACCCCGACACCAGATTTCGGAGCGGTTGCGCAAGGCTTTCGCAGCAGCGTTCTTGGGAATCGCCACGGCGGTTTTTTCATCCGCTACGCCAAGCGTGGCGGCGCAAGCCTACGGGATCGCCATGCACGGCGCGCCGGCTCTGCCGCCGGATTACGCGCACTTTCCTTACGCTGATCCGCGGGCGCGCAGGGGCGGCAAGCTCACGCTCGGCTTTCTCGGCACGTTCGACAGCCTGAACCCGTTCAACGTCAAATCGGGTTCGGCGGCGCAGGGCCTGATCCCGGACGTGTTCCAGACCCTGATGACGCGCTCGATGGATGAGCCCTTCACCATGTACGGGCTCGTCGCGCAAAGCATCGAGACGGACGAGGCCCGCGACTATGTGCTGTTCCATCTCGATCCGCGCGCGCGCTTCGCCGACGGCTCGCCGATCACCTCCGCCGACATCCGCTTCACCTTCGATCTCCTGAAGACCAAGGGCCGGCCGCAGCAGCGCAGCGCCTATACGTTGGTGAAAAGCATCGAGACTCCCGACGATGAGACGATCCGCTTCGATTTTCCCGGCCTCAACGACCGCGAACTGCCGCTGATCCTGGCACTGATGCCGGTCCTCTCGCGCAAGGCGACGAACGCGGCCGATTTCGATACGGCGAGTTTCGCCATTCCGCTCGGCTCGGGGCCTTACGAGATCGCCGAAGTCGACCCTGGGCAAAAGCTGATCCTCAAGCGCAATACGCGATATTGGGCGAAGAACCTGCCGAGCCAGCGCGGGCTCTTCAACTTCGACACGATCGAGATCGATTACTACCGCGACCCGAACAGCCTATTCGAAGCCTTCAGCGCCGGGCTGATCGATGCCCGCATGGAGAACGACCCGTTGCGCTGGGCGACAGGCTACGATCTGCCGGCCGTCCGGGAGCATCGCGTCGCGGTCGAAAATCTGCCGGTCGGCGGCCCGAAAGGCATCGATGGCTTCGCCTTCAATACGCGGCGTGCCTTCTTCAAGGATGTCCGTGTGCGCGAGGCGCTTGGCATGGTGCTCGATTTCGAATGGATCAACACCAATCTTTTCGCCGGCCTCTACACCCGCACCAAGAGCTTTTTCGACGACTCGATCTTCATGTCCACCGGCCGGCCCGCGAGCCTTGCCGAGCGGGCGTTGCTGAAGCCGTTTCCCGGCGCCGTCAGGCCCGATGTTCTCGAAGGCCTCTGGCGGCCGCCCAAGACCGATGGCTCCGGACATGACCGGATCTGGCCGCGCCGCGCGCTGACCCTGCTCGCCTCCGCTGGATATCGGTTGAGCGGCGGCAAGCTCGCCCGCAACGGCACGCCGCTCAGCTTTGAGATCATGGTGGAGGACCGCGCGCAGGAGCGGCTCGCGCTCGATTACGAGGATTCGCTCACGCGCATCGGCGTCGAGGTACGGGTACGGCTCGTCGACGAAGTTCAATACCAGCGCCGCCGGCAGAATTTCGATTTCGACATGATGATCGGCTCCTGGGTCGCCTCGGCCTCGCCGGGCAGCGAGGAACGCACGCGCTGGGGCTCGGATGCCGCGGACGAACCCGCCTCCTTCAACCTCGCCGGGGTCAAATCGCCGGCCGTCGATGCGATGGTCGACGCGCTGCTGGCCGCTGAATCCGAGGAGGATTTCGTCACCGCGGTGCGGGCGCTCGACCGGGTGCTGCTCTCGGGTTTCTACATCGTGCCGCTCTACCATGCGCAAAATCAGTGGATTGCGGCCTCGACTACGCTTGCCAGACCGGCGAAATTGCCTGCTTACGGTTCTCCTAGTGTTGATGCGACGCTCGATTCCTGGTGGAGGAAGACGCCGTGAACCTTGCGCAGCCCCTCGAAACCCCGATCGTCCGGCGCGATGCTCTCGCCCCCTATAGTCTCGACACATTAGTCTCGGGCGCGGCGCGGCTGCGGCCGGCCGCCATCGCTTTCGCCGATCGCGCCAACGCCCTGCCTTTTGGCCTCGTCGCCACGCAGATCGCGGCCCTGGCGCGCATTCTCGCCGATTGCGGCTTGGAGCCCGGCGAGCGCATCGTGCTCGTAGGCGGCGCCGAGGCTAATGTCGCGACGGCGGCCATCGCGGCCTTGCGCGGCGGCTTCGTTCCGGCGCTGGCGCCGGTCGATCTCGACC
The DNA here is from genome assembly GCA_031291555.1 of Methylovirgula sp. Classification (GTDB taxonomy): domain Bacteria; phylum Pseudomonadota; class Alphaproteobacteria; order Rhizobiales; family Beijerinckiaceae; genus Methylovirgula. Next base: position 8,270 of record JARLIV010000122.1, read on the forward strand.
CTTCGGCGCTGGCTGCCTATGCCGAGGCTGTCGGCGCGGCGGCGATCGCCGGTCCTGCTGCCTATGGCGACTTCACCCCCCTCGAAACCTGCTTGCAGGTCGCCGCCGCCGTGCCCTCGATCCGCCTTGTGGCGAATTTCGGCCCGGAGGAGCATGATGGGGCTATCGGCGTCAGTCCCGCCGCCGTCCTCCGATATGCGGCGCAGCACCCTGATCTCGGCCTGGAGCGCGGCAAGCCCCTTCCGGCCGAGCCGCCGCCGCTCATCACTCTTGATCGGCACAAGGCGCGGCCGGTGCTGCACCGGCAGGCGACCTTGATCACCGCAGGACTCGATTTCGTCGCCCGCGCCAGGATCGGCCGGATCACGCCGATCCTTACAACCCTGCCGCCCGTCTCCTGCGCCGGCTTTGTCGCCGGCCCCTGCGCCGCGCTGCTCTCCGGCGCGACGCTCCATCTACACGGGCCGTTCTCCGAAGAGGATTTCCTCGCGGCCCGAAACCAGGCGGAATCGGCGCATCTCATCCTGCCGGTCGCGCTCGCCAGCGATTTCGCCGGCATTTTCGACGGGCTGGCCTCGGTCGTTCTGGTGTCGCGCCTTGCGGGCGGCGAGAGCTTCACGCCGCCACCGGCGCTCGACGCGCCGTGCCCGATCGTCGATCTCTATGCGATTGACGAGACAAGCGTTATCGCTGAGCCACGGCGCAATTCCACGCCGGTGCCACCGGCGCTCGAGCCGCATTTCATCGGCTTCGAGGAATCGCGTATTTTAACGGTCGAGCAGGCCGCCGAAACCAATGGCAGATTGAGCTTTCGCGGCGCAGCAGTGACGGCGGATTGATCGTACCCGGGCCGCACCCATCGGGCGCATTTCGCGCGATGAGATGTTGAAAGGGCTGCGCTCGTCTCCGGAACCGCGCGGAACATGATAAATGTTGATACAAGGCGTAGCTCGCTGCCGCATCTGCGCGATCCCAATCGTGATGATCTTATGCAACACAGAGAGA
>JARLIV010000123.1 GCA_031291555.1 Methylovirgula sp.
CCATGGCGAAGCCACCCGTCGCGCGGTCAACGCCTGGGGTCTCGAAGTCCTCTGCAAAGACCCGAAGTATTATTCGCCGGTCGTCACCTCGGTCCTGCTGCCGCCGGGCCATGACGCGGATGCGTTCCGCGCCACCGCGCTCGAGCACTTCGACATTTCGCTCGGTACCGGCCTCGGCCGCGTCGCGGGCAAGGTGTTCCGTATCGGCCATGTCGGCGACACGAACGATCTGACGATCCTCGGCGCTCTCAGCGGTGTCGAAATGAGCCTCGAACTCGCCAGCATCCCGCACAAGAAGGGCGGCGTCCAGGCAGCGATCAACTACCTCGCTGAGCAGGCGAAGAACCCGTCGCACAAGCTTGCGGCAGCGGAATAATTATTGCTTCGGCGGGCGGCATCTTGATGCCGCCCGCCGAAGCATGTTCCGAAAAAGTTGTATGACTTTTTCGGAACATGCTTCAACATTTTATGATTGGCGCGATTTCTTATCGACCAGATGTTTCCATCTGGTCGGAAGGCGCACTAGCCTTCGGAGACTTCATCCATCGCATGAAGGGCAGCCGTGGGCACGCAGCAGACCGACCAGGGCGAGATTTTCGCGTTTCTCGCGCAGCCAGCGACCTACGGTCTTGAGGATTCAGCAAAAAATTCGATTAAACGCATAGATACGCACGGCGCCGTGGTGTTTCTCGCGGGGCCGGACGCCTATAAGGTCAAGCGCGCGATCTACTATCCCTTCATGGATTTCTCGACGCTCGAAAAGCGTCGCGCGGCGTGCGAGAACGAGATTCGCGTCAATCGTCCGAATGCGCCGGACATTTATCTCGAAGTTCTGCCGATCCGCCGCACGCCGCAGGGGCTTCGCCTCGGCGGTGAGGATGGCGACATTGTCGAGTGGGCGGTCCATGCCCGCCGTTTCGATGACGATAAGACGCTCGACAGGCTCGCCTTGCGCGGCGAGCTCGATCTTGCGATTGCGGCGCGGCTGGCCGAAGCCGTTTCCGCCGCTCATGTGCGCGCCCCCCGCCATGAACTCCGCACGGCGGAGAGATTCCGCGGCTGGATGGCCGATACGCTCGACGGCCTTGTCGCGTCTGCGGCTTTTCCCGCCGTCGAAGTCGCGGATTTGCGGGCGCATTTCCTGGCCGCCTATGCGGCCGTCGCGCCATTGCTCGAAAGGCGGGAAGCGCTGGGCAAGGTACGCCGCTGTCACGGCGACGTTCACCTGCGCAACATCGTCCTCGAAGGCGGCGCGCCTATTCTGTTCGACGCGATCGAGTTCGACGATGGGCTGGCGACCATCGATATCCTTTATGACCTCGCCTTCGTGCTGATGGATTTCTGGCAAAGAGGCCTGCGCGACCACGCCAATCTCTTGTTCAACCGTTATTTGTGGCGCGCTCCCGAACTTGAACAGGAACTTGAGGGACTCGCCGCACTGCCGCTGTTCCTGGCGTTGCGGGCCGCAATTCGCGCGCTTGTCACGGCGGCGCTCTCAAACCTCGATGCCGCCGATCACAATGCCGAGGCGCGGCAGTTCTTCAAAGCGGCGGCGGATTTTCTGCGCCCGCAGCCCGCCCGGCTTGTCGCGGTCGGCGGGTTCTCCGGCAGCGGCAAGAGCACGCTGGCCGCGGCGCTGGCGAGCGGCCTCGGCCATGCGCCGGGCGCGGCGCATCTGCGCAGCGACATCGAGCGCAAACGCCTCTGCGGCGCGGACGAATTCGCGACGCTGCCCCAGGAAGCCTACCGGCCGGAAATGACCACACGGGTCTATGCGCGGCTGCTCGATCTTGCCGAGATCGCCTTGCGGGCCGGCCAGAGCGTGATCGTCGACGCGGTTCATGCGCGACCGGAGGAGCGCGAGGCGCTCGCGGCACTCGCCGCGCGGCTTGGCCTTTCCTTCACCGGACTCTGGCTTGAAGGGCCGGTCGAAATGCTCGTCGCCCGCGTCGAGGCACGTCAACACGACGCGTCGGATGCCCGCGCGCCTGTCGTGCGCGAGCAGGTCGCGCGCCCGCTCGGCGCGCTCGACTGGGCGCGGCTCGATGCCGGCCAGCCGCTCGAAGGGCTCGTGCGAGCTGCGCGCGCGGCGCTTAAGCTTCCGATGGCGGGATGAGCACGGCGGCGCCATGCAGCCGCCCGTGGCGCAGATCGGCCAGAGCTTCGTTGGCGCGATCAAGCGGGTAGGGGGTCGTGTGGGTCTTGATGCCCGCGCCCGCCGCGATTTTCAGAAAATCGAGTCCGTCCTGGCGTGTGAGGTTGGCGACAGAGAAGAGCTTCCGCTCTTCCCACAAGAGATCGTAGGAGAATTCCGGAATATTGCTCATGTGAATGCCGGCGCAGACGACCGTGCCGCCCTTCTTCACTGCGGCCAGCGCCAGCGGCACGAGCGGACCGACCGGCGCATAGATGATCGCTGCGTCGAGTTTTTCTGGCGGCGGCTGGTCCGAGCCGCCAGCCCAGACGGCGCCGAGGCTGCGCGCGAAATCCTGCGTCGCGCGATCGCCGGGGCTGGTGAAGGCGAAAATCCGGCGGCCGAGTTTCGTCGCCACCTGCGCGATGATGTGCGCCGCCGCGCCGAAGCCATAAAGCCCGAGGGTTTCGCCTTCGCCGGCCATGACATAGGAGCGCCAGCCGATGAGGCCGGCGCAGAGCAGGGGTGCGAGCTCTTGATCCGAGCCCTGCTCGCCGAGCGGAAAGGTATAATGGGCATCGGCGATCGCATGGGTCGCAAAGCCGCCGTTGCGCGTGTAGCCGGTGAAGATCGGCGCGTCGCAAAGGTTTTCCCTGCCGCTCAGGCAATAGGGACAACGGCCGCAGGTATGGCCGAGCCAGGGAATGCCAACGCGCTCGCCGAGGCTGAGCCCGCTGACGTTGGGCCCGATCGCGTCGATCCGCCCGACAATCTCATGCCCAGGGACGATTGGCACTTGCGGATTTGGCAATTCCCCATCGACGACATGGAGATCGGTGCGGCAGACGCCGCAGGCGCTGATGCGCATGCGAATCTGTCCGGCCCCGGGCTGCGGATCGGGCAAGTCCTCGTAAGCGAGCGGGCCTCCGATCTTGTGCAAGACCATAGCTTTCATGCGAAATGTTCCAAAGATTGCGGCCAAGCTTTGCGAAGTGAATTTTTCGTCACATCGCTTGAATATGCTTACTTGTAGCCGAGTTAAATTCTCGAGCTTAAAATAGCACAACAGGCGCTGAAGCGAGGGCTAAGCTGTCGTGCCGGTGGCACAGCCCCGTCGCCTTGTTATCCGCAGATCCAAAACGTGCAGGGTGTCTCGGTGGAGGACGTCATGGAAACGCAAGCAATCGGTTCTGAAATTCATGATGCGCAGAACAAGTTTTTGGCGGCGAGCGCGCCATTTCAGGAGGCTTGGCGGCAAACCTGGATCGAATGGCCGGTCGCCATGGCTTCCGAATCCTTGCGCTTTGCCGCGCATCGGCTGCGCGCGCACAGCGATTATTTCGGCAAGCTTCAAACCTGCGGTTCGGTGCCGGAACTCATCGAGGCGCATTCGGACTTCATGCGCGGCGCTTTCGATGATTATGGCGCTGAAGCCAGCAAAGTGATGAAGGACGTCACGCACAATTCCCAGGCCGCGTAATTCGGGGCACGACCTGCGCGCCGATGCCGGCGCGCAGCTTTCGCGAAGGGGCTGCGTGGGTTGCGCGTCGCATCGCGCGTCAGCCGAAAGAATCGAGCGCCGGCCGAAAGAATGGCGCGCGGGCCGGCGGCGTTCTTTGCTCTGCAAAATTCCGATTTCGAGCGCGTCGCGCGTTGCGGCCCCCGCGTGTCGGCCCGGCAGATTTTGGCTGATAGCCCTCAAGGCATTGAAATATTTGCGGCTACGGACATTTTCTCAAACCGGGAAAGCGTCCGGCGGTTCGGTTGAACACGAGGTGGAGAAAACCGTTGGCTCGTGACCGACACGCGCTTGCGTCTCTGATTGCGCTGCGGTAGGGAACGCCAGACTGGAAATAGAAGTCTTCCAGCCTACACGCCTAGGCTAG
>JARLIV010000124.1 GCA_031291555.1 Methylovirgula sp.
ATCGCCGATTATTCCGGCTGGCGCGCGGCCTATCTCATCATGGCGTCGCTGATGCTGATCGGCATGATCGCCTGCCTTCTCTCGCCGCGCCTGCCCGAGCGCGAGAGCGTTGACGGCGCCTCGCCCGCCGAGAAATTCGTCGCGCCTCTGACCGATCTCTGGCAGCGCTTCGGGCCAATGCTCGCCGCGATCCTGCTGCTCGTTGCGCTCTATCGCCTGCCGGATTTCCTCAGTGGCGTCATGGCGAACCCGCTCTATATCGGCCTCGGCTTCTCGAAGAGCCAGATCGCGACCATGTCGAAAGTCTATGGCGTGTGGATCGGTATCGCCGGGGCCTTCGCCGGCGGCTTTACGATCACCCGCATCGGGCTGATGCCGGCGCTGCTGATCGGCGGCGTGGCGGCGGCCGCCTCGCATCTCTGCCTTGCTTTGCTCGCCGCGAGTGGCAAAAGCCTGCCGCTACTGGCGCTCTCGGTCAGCGTCGAGAATTTCGCCGGCAATTTCGCCGGCGCGGCGCTCATCGCCTATATGTCGTCATTGACCTCGCCGGCCTATGCCGCGAGCCAATATGCGCTCTTGAGCTCGCTCTATGCGCTGCTCGGCAAGTTTTTCGGCGGCCTCTCAGGCTTTGCGGTGAAAGAGATCGGCTTCGCCAAATTCTTCGCCTGCACCTCGCTCATCGGCCTGCCGGTCGCGGCACTGTGCCTCTTGATCTGGGCCCATCAGCGCAGGCTGGGGCGGAAGAGGGAAGAGGCCGGGATTTCTTGACTCCGCTGGGGCCGGAGCCTAAAAGCCCCTGTTCTCGCAAGAGATGAAAATTCAACCAGCCGACCGGCCCTCGAGGCAGGCGGTTCTCGTCCGGCAGCGCGTTGCGCCCCCGGGCGCGCTTGGTGTTGGACACATTTCTTTCTGCGCCGGACAGAGAAAGGCCGCAAGGGCGGTGTTTGCTTGAGGGCTCCCTCAGGCTGAAGGACAGGTGGCATGTTCGAAGGGCTTTCGGAAAAGCTCTCTGGCATTTTGGACGGGCTGACGCGCCGCGGCACGCTCTCGGAAGAGGACGTGAACCTTGCACTGCGCGAGGTCCGCCGGGCTTTGCTCGAAGCCGATGTCGCGCTCGATGTCGTGCGCTCCTTCGTCGACAAGGTGAAGAACCGCGCCGTCGGCGCCAATGTCGTCAAATCGGTCACGCCGGGCCAGATGGTCGTCAAGATCGTCAACGACGTCTTGATCGAGACGCTCGGCTCGGACGCCCAGCCGATCGACCTCGACGCGCCGCCGCCCGTCGCCATCATGATGGTCGGCCTGCAAGGCGCCGGCAAGACGACGACGACCGCCAAGATCGCCAAGCGCCTCGGCGAGCGGATGAAGCGGCGCGTGCTGATGGCCTCGCTCGACGTCAAACGTCCGGCGGCGCAGGAGCAGCTCGCCATTCTCGGCAAGCAGGTCGGCGTCGATACGCTGCCGATCATCGCCGGGCAGACGCCGGTTCAGATCGCCAAGCGGGCCGAAGAGGCGGCGCGGCTGCAAGGCTATGATGTCGTGATGCTCGACACGGCCGGGCGCACCCATATCGACGAAGCTCTGATGGCCGAGATGGTGGAGATCAAGCGGGCGGCGAACCCGCATGAAATCCTGCTCGTCGCCGACAGTCTCACCGGCCAGGACGCCGTCAATCTCGCCAAGAATTTCGACGATCGCGTCGGCATCACCGGCATCGTGCTCACCCGCGTCGATGGCGACGGGCGCGGCGGCGCGGCGCTTTCGATGCGCGCCGTCACCGGCAAGCCGATCAAGCTTCTCGGCACCGGCGAGAAGATGGATGCGCTCGAGGATTTCCATCCCGACCGCATCGCCAACCGCATCCTCGGCATGGGCGACATCGTCTCGCTGGTCGAGAAGGCGGCGCAGACGATCGACGCGCAGAAGGCGCAGAAGATCGCCGAGCGGATGCGCAAGGGCAAATTCGATCTCGAAGACCTGGCCGATCAATTGGCCCAGGTCGAGAAGATCGGCGGCCTCGGCGGCATCATGGGCATGTTGCCCGGCATCGCCAAGATGAAGGACCAGCTCGCGGGCGCCAATCTCGACGACCGGATCATCAAGCGCCAACGCGCCATCATCCTGTCGATGACGCCCTATGAGCGGCGCAACCCCGACATCCTCAAGGCCTCGCGCAAAAAGCGCATCGCCGCCGGCTCCGGCACCAGGGTCGAGGACGTGAACCGGCTGTTGAAACAGCATCGCGGCATGGCCGACATGATGAAACAACTCGGCTCGGCCAAGCGCGGCCCGCTCTCGCAAATGGCCTCGGCCTTCGGCCTCGGTGGCGGCATGCCCATGCCGAGCCCGGAGCAGATCGCCGAGCTGCAGAAACAGGCCGCGCAAGGCGGTGGACTTGGCGGAGGGGCAGGCGGCCTGCCGAAATTGCCGGAGCTGCCGCAGGGCCTGCTGAACAATCCGCCGAAGGGCCTTCCCGGCCTGCCGGGGCTTGGCGCCGGGAAATTGCCGGGTGGTCTGCCGGGCCTTGGGGGCGGGTTCAACCCTTTTGGTGGAAAGAAGAAATGACGGCGTTTCAAACGATGCGACCGTCATGCGCGGACTTGATCCGCGCATCCAGGCGGCGCCGTTTCCGTTTGGATGGCCGGGTCAAGCCCGGCCATGACGCCAACGTTGAAGAATGAGAATCTCAAAGAAAGGAAAACTATGTCTCTGAAAATTCGTCTCGCACGCGGCGGCGCCAAGAAGCGGCCGTATTATCGCATCGTCGTTGCCGATTCGCGCATGCCGCGTGACGGCCGCTTCATCGAGAAGCTCGGAATCTTCGATCCGCTGAAGGCCAAGGACGCCGCTGACCGGCTGGTGCTCGACGCCGAAAAGGCCAAGGCCTGGATCGCCAAGGGCGCGCAGCCGACGGACCGCATCGCCCGCCTGCTTGACGGGCTTGGCCTCTTGAAGCGCGAGGCGCACAACAATCCGCAGAAGGCGCAGCCGAAGAAGAAGGCGCAGGAGCGCGCCGCCGCGGCCGCCGCCAAGGCCGGCGCCGGCGAAGAAGCCGCGCCCGCGGCCTGACGATGACGCTCGACCGCGCCGCATTGTCGGCAAGCCGCACGGGCGTGCTTGTCGGGCGGATCGGCGCGGCGCATGGCATCAAGGGCGAGGTACGCCTCGTCTCCTTCACCGCCGAGCCGAAGGCAATCGGCACCTATGGCCCGCTCAACGACGAAAGCAGCACGCGGCGTTTCGAGATCGCCGCGCTGCGGCCGGTGAAGGACAATATTTTCATCGCTCGGCTCGCCGGCGTGACCACACGCGAGGCGGCAGAGGCGCTGAACAATCTCGATCTCTATCTGCCCCGCGCGGCGCTGCCCGCGGCGGCGGACGACGAATTCTACCATGCCGATCTCATCGGCCTCACCGCCCTCGACAGCGCGGGCGCGGAGATCGGCCGCGTGACGGACGTGCTCAATTTCGGCGGTGGCGATATTCTCGAAATCGCGCCCGCCGCGGGCGGCGAGACCTTGCTGCTGCCCTTCACCAAGGCCTGCGTGCCTTCGGTCGATCTCGCGCAAAAGCGTCTTGTCGTCGTACCGCCGATCGAGGTCGAGGCCGCCCCCGAGGGCGAGGACATGGACACATTCCGCTGATGTGGCGGGCGACAATCTTCACGCTCTTTCCGGAGATGTTTCCGGGGCCGCTCGGGCTTTCGCTCGCCGGCGATGCGCTGAAGTGCGACATCTGGAGCCTTGAGACGATCGACATCCGCGCCCACGGTCTCGGCAAGCATCGCAGCGTGGACGATACGCCCTTCGGCGGCGGCGCCGGCATGGTGATACGCGCCGACGTGCTTGCCGCGAGCCTCGATGCGGCGCTGGCGCCGGACGATGCACGGCCGCGCCTGCTGATGAGCCCGCGCGGAAAACCGCTGACGCAGGCGCGGGTGCGCGAACTCGCGGCCGGCCCCGGCGTCGCGCTGGTCTGCGGCCGTTTCGAGGGCATCGACGAACGGGTGATCGAAGCTCGCAATCTCGAAGAGGTTTCAATCGGCGATTATGTGCTCTCCGGCGGCGAGCTTGCGGCGCTTGTGCTGCTCGACGCCGCCGTGCGCCTTTTACCGGGCGTCATGGGCAAGGCGGAATCGGGCAGCGAGGAGAGCTTCGAGAACGGCCGGCTCGAATATCCGCATTACACCAAGCCGCGCACCTTCGAGGGCCGCGCGGTGCCCGACGTTCTACTTTCCGGCGATCACGCCAAGATCGCCGCCTGGCGCGAGGCCGAGGCGCAGGCGCTGACCGCGGCGCGGCGGCCGGATTTGCTCAAGGCAAAAAGGCGCCAACCATAGGCCATGCGTCATGGCCGGGCTTGACCCGGCCATCCAAGCGAAACCGAGATGACATTGCTTAAGGCAACGTGCCTGGATGCGCGGATCAAGTCCGCGCATGACGTTTCATTCCCCGATGAGATGCAGGACCACTTCGCGCCGATGCGGCGCGCGGCGATGCTCGAAGAGATAGATGCCCTGCCAGGTGCCGAGCAGCAATTTGCTGGCTTGCATGGGGATAGAAAGCTGCGTCTGCGTCAGCGCGGCGCGGATATGCGCGGGCATGTCGTCCGGGCCTTCCGCTTGATGCACGTAAAGGTCGCGATCCTCCGGTGCGGTCCGCTCGAAGAAGGCTTCGAGATCGCGGCACACATCGGGATCGGCATTTTCCTGGATGAGGAGCGAGGCTGAAGTGTGCCGGCAATAGAGCGTCAAGAGCCCATCCTCGATATCGAGATGCGAAAGCCAGTCCTTGACGGGCTCGGTGATCTCGACAAGCCCCCGCCCCTGCGTACTGACGCTGAGGCGGTGAAGGGCCTGGCGCAGTTCGGCCATTATTCGTCTTCGCCGAATTTATTGGCGATCAGCATCTCGATCGCATCGAGAACTTCCCCAGCTTCCGGCCCCTTGGCGGTGACGACGATCGTCGAGCCGATGCCGGCGCCGAGCGTCAATATGCCCATGATCGAGCTGCCGCCAACCGTCTCGCCGCCGCGGCTCACCGTGACCTCGGCCGAGAACTGCTCAACGCATTGCACGAATTTCGCGGTCGCGCGCGCATGCAGGCCCTTGCGATTGACGATGGTGATCTCGCGCACGAGCGTGCCATCGTCGATCCCGGGAAGGGGTTGCGGAGCCTCGTTCATTTTCCTCCAAGCACGCGGCTGGCGACATAGATATATTTGCGGCCGGCATCCTGCGCCTGGAGCACTGCCTGATCGAGACTCATGGTGTCGCGGATCGAAGCGAGCTTGATGAGCATGGGCAGGTTGATGCCGGCAACGACCTCGACGTGGCCGCCGTTCATCACCGAAATCGCCAGATTGGACGGCGTGCCGCCGAACATATCGGTCAAGACCACGACACCCATACCGTGATCGACCTGCTTGACCGCCGCGAGAATATCCCGGCGGCGCTCCTCCATATCATCCTCGGCGCCGATGGAAACGGTGGCGATCTGCTTCTGCGGGCCGACGACATGTTCCAGCGCGGCGCGGAACTCGGTCGCCAAATGGCCGTGGGTGACCAGCACCATCCCGATCATTGGCAGCACCGTTTCGAAACGCGGCCGCGCCGCGTAGCAGGCAAGGACGATCGAAAGACGCTGATGCCGCCGTTCATTTCCTGCCCTTTGATCTTTGACGCTGAAAACCGACGCAAAATTCAAGTCCAGGCTGGGACGAAAAATTCCCAAGTCTCAATGGGGACGCCATCTTGTGCAGCGCGGCGAAATTCGCAAGTGAAATGACGGCCTCCTGCCTCAGATTGCCCCAAATTGTCGAAGCCATGCCACAATCACCAGCGCCGAATCATAGGCGCCGTCCCCCGCGCGCAGGCGCAAGAGCGGCAATTCTACATCGCAAAGCGTAACATAAGAGTTGACCGGATCTGGGTAACGAAGCACCTGATCCGGCGGGAGAATATCGACGATAAGCCGAACCACGACGGCCGGTTCCGCACCGATCTCCAAAAGGCCCTGGCCGCGGCGCTCGATCTTGCCGCGCACCGCCGGATGGCCGCGGGCGATCAAGCGGCCATGATGCGCGAAGAGATGAACCCGGTCGTCGCCGATCAAGGCGCCGAACCGGCCCGCCTGACGCGCTGCCTCCAGCAAGGCCAGGGCCAGGCTGCTCTTGCCGGCGCCGGAAGCGCCACGGATGAGGATTCCGGCTTCGCCCAAAGCCAATGCGCTGGCATGGATCGCGACGGGTGCCGGGGCGGTCGCGTCGGCGCTCACCGCGCCGCCCGTATCCAGACGACAAAGCGCGCGCCCAGTATCCGCGGCGTGCCATCAGCGCCCGCGGCGATGCGGTTCATCGCCCGGATGCGGCCGCCATGCGCCTCAATGATCTGGCGCGAGATGGAGAGGCCAAGGCCCGAGTTCTGGCCGAAGCCCTGGTTCGGCCGGTCGGTGTAGAAGCGCTCGAAAATGCGCTCGAAGGCATCGGCCGGAATGCCCGGCCCGTCGTCGTCGATAATGACTTCGAAGCCATCGGCGAGCGTGCCGTTGGCCAGTGCGGCCTTGGCCGGGCGCACACTGACGCGAACGCTGCCGCCCGGCTGGGAAAAGGATTTCGCATTGTCGATCAGATTGTTGAAGACCTGACCCAGACGCGAGTCGTGACCGAGGATCAAAAATCCCTTCTTGCGCGTCTCTTCGCCGGCGCCGGGCGCGGCGATGTCGAGCGTAACGCGCGCGCTCTCCTGCTCGACATGGTTGGCGATCGCGACGACCGTGCCGACGATGCGCGCCAGATCGACCGGCTCCATATCGGCCCGGGCGAGCTCGGCATCGAGGCGCGAGGCGTCGGAAATATCGCTGATCAGCCGGTCGAGCCGGTGCACGTCGTGCTGGATGATGGCGAGAAGCCGTCTTTGCGAATCTTCGGTGCGGGCGATCGGCAGCGTCTCGACGGCGCTGCGCAGCGACGTTAGCGGATTTTTCAATTCATGCGACACGTCGGCGGCGAAGCTCTCGATGGCGTCCATGCGCTTATACAGCGCCCGCGTCATGTCGCGCAGCGCGCCGGACAAGTGGCCGATCTCGTCGCTGCGATTGGTGAAATCGGGAATCTCCTGGCGTGATTTGATGCCGCGCCGCACCCGCTCGGCCGCTTCCGCCAGCCGGTGCATCGGCCCGGCGATCGTGCCCGCGAGCAGCAGCGACAGAAGCAGCATGATCCCCGCCGAAACCAGGAAGACGCGGATGATCGCCCAGCGTTCGGAGGCGATGATCGCGTCGATATCGCCGCCTTGCGTCGAGAGCAGAAGCACGCCGTGCACAGTATGCAGAAGCTCGATCGGCACGGCGACGGAGACGATCGTCTCGCCCCTGGCATTCATCCGCACGACCGATCTGGCCTCGCCGGTGAGCGCAAGGGCAACTTCCGGATAGGCATTGCCGTTGGCAATGCCGATGTCTTCGTAGAGCGGCAGCTCGTTATAGGTGAAGGAGCGCTTCATCGCCGCCCAAACCCTCTCCAGCCAGTTGCCGGTGTCCTCGTTCTGCGGCGGCAGGTCGAGACGCAGAATATCGCCGCGCGCGCTGAGCGCGCGCGAATCGAGCAGCAGATAGCCGTCGCGGTCGTAGATGCGCGCGCGGGTGCGGGTCGGCGAGACGAGCCGGCGCAGTACCGGGCCGATACGCTCCGGATTTATGGAGAATTCGAGCGAGGGCCGGCTCTCGTCAGCGGCGGCGCCTTTGCCGGGGATGAGCTGCAGCAGCTTTTCCGGATCGATGGTGATCGCATCCGTCGCGACGCTCGCCGAGGCGGCGACGGCCGCTGCGATGATCTCGCCCTGCACCTGCAGGCTCTGCACCCGCGCGTCGATGAGACCTTCGCGGAACTGGTTGAGATACAGGAAGCCGAGCAAGAGCGCGACAAGGCCGCCGAGGTTGAGCACGACGATGCGGCGCGTGAGCGAGGACGAAAAGCGGATCGCGACCGCCTGTTCAAGCGTGCGGAAACGCCGCCAGAACCGCCAGGCGAGGCTGCGCCGGAGGTTGCGCTTGCGCGGCGCTTCGAGGGTCTGTTCGAACTGCTCGTGCGCTTCGACGCTCATTCAGGCCGCCGCGTTCATTCCTTGAACCGGTAGCCGACACCGTAAAGGGTTTCGATCATCTCGAACTCCTCGTCGACGACCTTGAACTTCTTGCGCAGGCGCTTGATGTGGCTGTCGATGGTGCGGTCGTCGACATAGACCTGATCGTCATAGGCGGCATCCATCAGCGCATTGCGGCTTTTGACGACGCCGGGCCGCGTCGCCAGCGCCTGGAGGATGAGGAACTCGGTTACAGTGAGCGTCACCGGCTCGTTCTTCCAGGTGCAGGTATGGCGCTCGGGGTCCATCTTGAGCAGGCCGCGCTCGAGGATCTTGGCCTCGGATTCCTTTTGCGCCGCTGCTTCCTTGGGGTTGGCGCGGCGCAGGATGGCGCGGACGCGCTCGACCAGCAGACGTTGCGAGAAGGGTTTGCGGATGAAATCGTCGGCGCCCATCTTGAGGCCGAACAATTCATCGATCTCCTCGTCCTTCGAGGTGAGGAAGATGACCGGCAGATCGGACTTTTGCCGCAGCCGCCGCAAAAGCTCCATGCCGTCCATCCGCGGCATCTTGATGTCGAAAATGGCGAGATCGGGCGGATTGGTCTTCAACCCGTCGAGCGCAGTCGAGCCGTCGGTGTAGGTTTGAACGCGATAGCCTTCCCCCTCGAGCGCGATGGAAACCGATGTGAGGATGTTGCGGTCGTCATCGACCAAGGCGATCGTCGGCATCAACACTCCTAAGATTTATAGGGCCGAGATGTTGCATGAGCTTCCGGCCGGGCCCATCTGGGGGCAAGCTAACCGGCTGCAGATGAACACGGCGTGAGGGACTTCTTAACCCAAAAAACACCGCTACGGCGCCACGACGTGATCGACGCATGAGCGGCCGGAGAAAACCTCTTTGAGCTTGGGGGCTGAAATGAGGCCGCAACCCGCGTCTATGCAAGCCATACCATTAGAACTATAGGGGAATCTACCCCTGATATGGGCAAAAGCGCGGCCTTCGCCGGCTGAGGGGCCCTGGAGAGACGGGAGATTTCGTCCATGAGCGCCCCGGATAGGCCCGAAAACCAGCCCGAGAACCCGAAATTCGACGCCGTTGCCGAGGCAAAGCTGCTGCTGCGCACGGTCCGCTGGGCAACGCTGGCGACGCTCGCCGCCGATTCGGGCGCACCCTTCGCCAGCCTGGTCAATGTCGCGAGCGCCCCGGACGGAAGCCCTATCCTGCTGATGTCGCAGCTCGCGGCCCACCGCCGGCATGTTGCCGCCGACCCCCGCGTTTCCCTTCTGTTCTATCTGCCGAAAAGGGGCGATCCGCTGGCGCATCCGCGCCTCACTCTGGTCGGGCGGGCGATTCTTGTGGAGGACGCGGCAGAGCGGGCGAACTTGCGCGCGCGCTTTCTTGCCCGGCATCCGAAATCCGCGCTTTATGCGGATTTTCCAGACTTTTCCTTCTTCCGCGTCGCTTTGGACAGCCTGCATCTCAACGGCGGCTTCGGCCGCGCCGCGCCAGGGCTGACCGTGGCGCAAGTCCTGACGCCGATCGCGGGCGCGGCCGAGTTTGTCGCCGGCGAATCGGGCGCCCTTCAACACGTGAACCAGGATCACGCCGATTTCGCGCCATTGCTGGCGCAAGCCTTCGGCCAGGAAAACGGCCACTGGCGCACGCTCGGCTTCGACCCCGAGGGCGTCGATCTCGGCAATGAGGAGATGATTTTACGCCTGCCGTTTCCGCAGCCCATCGCGACGCTCGCCGAATTGCGGCAGGCGCTGGTCGCGCTGGCGCAGGCGGCGCGCACGCAGGGCTAAAGGTTTTTGTTTTGACGCGTTTTCTTCACGCGAACCGGTATCCACTTCGCTCGAAAACGCTCTAGCTATTTGCGGGCGGCTTCGATCTGCGGCCAGATAGCGTCGCGCAACGTCGCGTCGTCGATGGGGCCGACGAATTTGAAGGCGATCTTCCCGTCGCCCTTGATGATATAGGTCTCGGGCACGCCATAGACGCCGAAATCGATGCCGGTGCGCCCGCTCGCATCGACGCCGACGGCCGCATAGGGATTACCCTCCTGGCCGAGATAGCGCCGCGCATCCTCCGGCAGATCCTTATAGGCGATGCCGACAAGCTTTATGCCTTCCTCGGCGAGGCGCTTGTCGTGCGCGAGCGCCACGAGCTGCGGATTTTCCTCATGGCAGGGCCCGCACCAGGACGCGAAGATATTGAGCACCGTGACATGGCCCTGGCGAAGGTCCTTGTCCGAAAGCCCGGGCTGGCCCGCCAAAAGCGACGGCAGATCGAAAACCGGCGCGGATTTGTCGATGAGCGCGGAGGGAAGGCGCGAGGGATCGCCCGCAAAGAGCCGCCCCAGCAGCAGCGCCACGACGGCGACGAAGATGACGAGTGGCAGATAGGCGAGCGGCGCGCGCCGCTCGCGCGCGGGCGGTTCCGAAGATTCGTCAATGGGCGGCAAAGTCTCGCTCAAACGCTGGCGTCCTGACCGTTATTTGCGCGCGCGGCGATCCGTTCGAGGTTCCTCTTGAGCGTCCGATAATCGATGAGCGTGCCGAGGATCATGGCCGCGATCACCACGAAGGCGATGGCATAGGCGGCGATCACATAGCCCACGTGCGGCGCGGCGAGATTCATTCGGCCGGCTCCGGCACAATGTCGATCGCCGCAGCGCCTTCGGCGGCGAGCAGCGACAGACGGCGCAGGCGGCGGCGCATGATCTCGTTGCGGATCGCCAGCATGTGCAGCGTCAGGAACAGCGTGGTGAAGCCGAGCGCCATGATGAGCAGCGGCCAGAGCATCGAGGCGGCGATGGTCGGCCCGCCCATGCGGAACACGGAGGCCGGCTGGTGCAGCGTGTGCCACCAATCGACCGAGAATTTGATGATCGGAATATTGACCGCGCCGACGAGCGTGAAGATCGCGACAAGCCGCGCCGCCTTGCCCGGATCCTCGATCACCTGCCAGAGCGCGATGATGCCGAGATAGATGAGGAAGAGGACGAGCACGGAAGTCAGCCGCGCGTCCCAGACCCACCAGGTGCCCCATTCGGGCTCGCCCCAGAGCGAGCCGGTCGTCAGGCACAAAAATGTGAAGCCCGCACCGAGCGGCGCCGCTGCCTTCTGCGCCACATCGGCGAGCGGATGGCGGAAGACCAGTGTTCCGATCGCCGCCGAGGACATGACGAGATAGGCGAACATCGCCATCCAGGCGGACGGCACATGCAGATACATGATCCGCACCGTCTCGCCCTGCTGATAGTCCGGCGGCGCGACGAAAAGCGCGAGAGTGAGCCCGACCGCCAGCAACGCGACCGTGAGCGCGGCCGTAATCGGCACCAGGACGCGCACAAGCCGCAGGAATTGTGTCGGATTGGCGAAATTCGGCATGCGCTCCATCTAGGCCGCCCGCTCGCGGAAGGCAAATCCTTCCAGCGTCTATCCTTGCCGGAAAGTTTGCCCAACATTGGACCCGGCCGTGCATTGGCAAAGCGGGCATCCGGCGCTAAGCCCAGGGCAAGTCGATTCTGAGACACTCATGGCCGTGAAAGATGCGATCAGGCCCCGCCTGCCAGCCTGGGCCCATGCGATCTGGCAGCATTGGGAATATCACGGCGAATTTCCCAATCTCCTGCGGCCGAAAACCTTCTGCGACAAGATATTGCACCGCATTCTCTTCGAGCGGGACGAGCGGCTGACCGAAACGACGGACAAGCTGCGCGCCCGCGCCTTCGTGGAAAGGCGCCTCGGCGCGGATATTCTGCCGAAGCTGCTTTATGTGACCGACGATCCGGCCACGATTCCCTTCGACGACCTGCCGCCCCGCTTCATCGTGAAGCCGACGCATGGGTCGGGCTGGTTCAAGGTGGTGCATGACAAGGCGCGTCTCGATCGCACCGCGCTGATCGCGACCTGCCGTGACTGGCTTGCGCGCAGCTTTTACGCCTACCACCGCGAATGGGCCTATAAGAACGTCGTCCGGCGCATTCTCGTGCAGGAATTGATCGACGACGGCACCGGCCCGCTGCCACTCGACTACCGGGTCTATGTCTTCGGCGGCAAGGCGACTTTCATCATCGTCGATAAGATGGAGAACGGCGTCGCCTGCAGCGGCTTCTTCGACCTCGGCTGGCGGCGGCTCGATATTTCCAACGGGCTGCCGGAAATTTCCGGCGAGGTGCCGCGGCCCAAACATTTCGACGAGATGATCCGCGCCGCCGAAATCCTGGCGGAAGACACGGGCTTCGTCCGCGTCGATTTTTTCGACACCGACGCGCAGCTTTATTTTGTCGAGATGACCTGGACGCCGAACGCAGGTTTCAAGCGCTTTCACCCGCCGGTCTATGAGCGCCGGTTCGGCGATCTCTGGACGAAACCCGGCGCTGGCGCGGCCAGATCATTCCGCCCCATGGCGTAGGGCCGCCGCGGCGGCGAAGGGCGTCAGCGCCACGGCGGCAAGCGTCAGACCGCAGAGAATCAGAAACGGCGTCTTGAAGCCGACGATGGGATCGCCCGCCGCCGCCACCCCGAAAATGAGCACCGGTACCGCGAGCGGCAGGATCAGCACCGCGAGCAGCAGGCCGCCACGGCGCAGACTCACCGTCAGCGCCGCGCCGATGGCGCCGAGCAACGTCAGCGCCGGCGTGCCGACGAGCAGTGAGGCCACGACACGCGGCAGCTCGGCGGGCGCGAGCCCCAGCATCAGCCCGAAAATCGGGCTGGCCGCGACGAGCGGCAGGCCGGTCAGCAGCCAATGTGCCAGGCTTTTGACGAGGACGATCAATTCCAGCGGCGTCTCGCTGGTGAGGAAAAGATCGAGCGAGCCATCCTCGGCATCGGCTTGGAGCAGCCGGTCGAGCCCCAGCAGCGTCGCGAGCAGCGCCGCGATCCAGAGGATCGCCGGGCCGATCCGCGCCAGCAGCGCCTGGTCCGGCCCCACGGCGAAAGGCGTGATCGTGACGAGGCAAAGGAAGAACACGACGCCCATGCTGACGGCGCCGCCGATGCGCCGGCCGATGCGCAGATCGCGCAGCAGGAGCGCCCGAAGCGGTGCCGGACGGGCTTTTCGGCTGTCTTGCGGGTTCAATTGCGGGCTCTGGCTCATGCGGCGCGACCGAGCACCAATTCCCGCGCCGTAACCGGCAGGGGCGCATGGGTCGCGGCGACGATGAGGCCGCCGACGGCCAGATGCGCCTGCATCAGTTCGCCAATTACGGTCTGTGATGCCGCGTCGAGCGCCGTCAGCGGCTCGTCGAGCAGCCAGAACGGGCGCTGGACCGCGACGAGCCGCGCGAGAGCGGCACGGCGCTTCTGGCCGGCCGAGAGATAGGCGGCCGGCAGGTCCGCGACGGCCGCGAGGCCGAGGCGCCCGATCGCGCGTTCGACATCCTGCCCGCCGAGCAGCGCGGCGGAAAAGGCCAGATTCTCGATGAGGCTCAAGGCCGGTTTCAGGGCATCGGCATGCCCAATATAATGGCAAAGTTCGCCCCGCCGCGCCTCCGTCTCGGGCGTCAGAGCAATCTGCCCAGCCGCGAGGGGCAGGAGACCGGCAAGGGCGCGCAGCAGCGTCGATTTGCCCGACCCGTTCGGCCCCTTGACGGCCAGCGCCTCGCCAGCACCCAGGCGAAAGCCGAGCCCGGCGAAAATGACGCGGCCGCCGCGTTCGACGCTGAGGCCCGAGGCTTCGATCTGCATGACGGCGCGGTCCGGTCGTCCCTATGGCGCGCGGCCTGCATGGCGCGGCTTTTGGTGGTGTAGCGGCTAGATTGGAAATTATCTATAAGCCGCTCTCATCGCGTTTCTCAACATCAGGGGCCCCGCAGCCGATGGCTTCGCTCGATTCCTTTAAAAGCCGAAAAATCCTCAATGTCGGCGCCAAGACTTACCATTATTTCTCGCTGAAAGCGGCCGAAAGGCATGGCCTGCCCGGCATTTCCCGGCTTCCCTTCTCGATGAAGGTGCTGCTCGAAAATCTGCTGCGCTTCGAGGACGGCCGCTCGGTCACCAAGGAAGACATCCAGGCGGTCGCCGAATGGCTGGTGAACAAGGGCAAGGTGGAAAAGGAAATCGCCTTCCGCCCGACGCGCGTCCTGATGCAGGACTTCACCGGCGTTCCGGCGGTCGTCGATCTTGCCGCCATGCGCGACGCCATGCTGAAACTCGGCGGCAGCCCGCAGAAGATCAACCCGCTCGTTCCGGTCGATCTCGTCATCGACCATTCGGTGATCGTCGACGCCTTCGGCAATTCCAAGGCCTTCAAGACCAATGTCGATCTCGAATATGACCGCAACGGCGAGCGCTACCGCTTCCTGAAATGGGGCCAGGGCTCGTTCGATAATTTCCGCGTCGTGCCGCCCGGCACCGGCATCTGCCACCAGGTCAACCTCGAATATCTCGCCCAAACCGTCTGGACGCGGAAGGAAAAGTTCTCGCCCGGCAAAGGCAAGGAGACGACGGTCGAGATCGCCTATCCCGATTCGCTCGTCGGCACCGATTCGCACACGACCATGGTCAACGGCCTCTCGGTTCTCGGCTGGGGCGTCGGCGGCATCGAGGCGGAAGCCTGCATGCTCGGCCAGCCGCTCTCCATGCTGCTGCCGGAAGTCATCGGCTTCAAGCTGACCGGCGAGTTGAAAGAAGGCGTCACCGCCACCGATCTCGTGCTGACCGTCACGCAGATGCTGCGCAAGCTCGGCGTCGTCGGCAAATTCGTCGAATTCTACGGCCCCGGCCTCAAGCATCTTTCGCTCGCCGACCGCGCGACCATCGCCAATATGGCGCCGGAATATGGCGCGACCTGCGGTTTTTTCCCCGTCGACGGTGAGACGCTGAACTATCTGCAAACCTCGGCGCGCACGCCGGCCCGCGTCGCCCTCGTCGAGAAATATGCCAAGGCGCAGGGCCTCTTCCGCACCTCGGCGACGCCGGACCCGGTCTTCACCGACACGATCGATCTCGATCTTTCGACCGTCGTGCCGTCGATGGCGGGGCCCAAGCGTCCGGAAGGCCGCATCGCGCTCGGCGGCGTCGCGTCCGGCTTCAAGACGGCGCTCGCCAGCGAATACAAGAAGACCACGGATGCCGACAAGCGTTACCCCGTCGCCGGCAAGAGTTTCGACCTCGGCCACGGCGACGTGGTGATCGCGGCGATCACCTCCTGCACCAACACCTCCAACCCGAGCGTGCTGATCGGCGCGGGCCTGCTCGCCCGCAACGCCGTCGCGCGCGGGCTGACAGTGAAGCCGTGGGTGAAGACCTCGCTCGCGCCGGGCAGCCAGGTCGTCGCCGAATATCTGGCCAATTCCGGCTTGCAGAAGGACCTCGACAAGCTCGGCTTCAACCTCGTCGGCTTTGGCTGCACGACCTGCATCGGCAATAGCGGACCGCTGCCGCAGGAGATTTCCGACACGATCAACCAGAACGGCATCGTCGCCGCGGCGGTGCTCTCCGGCAACCGCAATTTCGAAGGCCGCGTCAGCCCCGACGTGCAGGCGAATTATCTCGCCTCGCCGCCGCTCGTCGTCGCCCATGCGATCGCCGGCACCGTGACGAAGGATCTCGCAACCGAGCCGCTCGGCCATGACAAGAAGGGCAACCCAGTCTATCTGCGCGACATCTGGCCGAGCACCGAGGAGATCAATGCCTTCGCCGAAAAATATGTGACGAAGAAGATCTTCAAAAGCCGCTATGCCGACGTCTTCGAGGGCGACGCGCATTGGCGCAAGGTGAAGGTGCCGGACGGCGAGACCTATCGCTGGGACATCGGCTCGACCTATGTGCAGAACCCGCCCTATTTCGAGGGTCTGACCAAGGAGCCGGTGCCGGTGACGGATATCGTCAACGCCCGCGTGCTCGCGCTCTTCGGCGACAAGATCACAACCGACCACATCTCTCCGGCCGGTTCGATCAGGGCCGCCTCGCCGGCCGGCAAGTTCCTGCTCGAGCACCAGGTTTCGCAGCAGAACTTCAACCAGTACGGCACGCGTCGCGGCAATCATGAGATCATGATGCGCGGCACCTTCGCCAACATCCGCATCAAGAACTTCATCCACTCCAAGGCGGACGGCAGCGTGCCCGAAGGCGGCATGACCAAGCATTGGCCGGGCGGCGAGGAAATG
>JARLIV010000125.1 GCA_031291555.1 Methylovirgula sp.
AGCGCACGGTGAAGAGTCTGCTCGAGATTACGCGAGAAGGACGGCATGGCGGCTCAAACCTCTCATTTCTTTTCCATGATGCATTGCAGCGGATGCTGGTGCTTCCTGGCATAGTCCATCACTTGGGTGACTTTCGTTTCAGCAACCTCGTAAGTGAAAATACCGCATTCGCCGACGCCATGCTGATGGACATGAAGCATGATGCGCGTCGCCTCTTCCGGCCCTTTGTTGAAATATTTGCGCAGAACGACAACGACGAATTCCATCGGCGTGTAATCGTCGTTGAGCAGCAGCACGCGATACATATTCGGGCGTCGCGTCTGCGGTTTGGTACGTGCGATAACCGCGGTGCCGCTGCCCGGTCCCGGGTCACCGCCTTTTTGCTGATCTTTGGCCGCCCGTAACGGCATGCCCAAGCCTCCTGTCGTGCCAAAAGCACGGAGCTGCCGGAGGAAGCCTTCCCGACCGGCACCTCCGGTCAATGCAATCATAACTCCGGTTCGCGACGCTCGCCTAGGCGAAACTGCGCTATGATTGCCACTGACAGCAATAATCTTGCCGGTCCATGCAAGATAGAGACAGTACCGAAAGATTCCAGAACAAGCATGTCATCTCGGAGACAATTTATTTCGCTTTTCTTCTGATTCGGCAATTTTCCGCCGCTCCCCCGCGCATGCTTGCGCGCAAACAAAAAGGCTCGACCTAGGTCGAGCCTTCCTCCGCTCTTGGCGGGCACGTCCGGACGCCTAGAGGATACGGAACCCTCGCGTCCAGGGCGGCCGGCGCAAATCGCCCGCCGCTTAGATATATTCCGTGCGCCTTACTTCGGCGTCACGCTGCTCGCCGCCGACTGAACCTTGGCGATGGCGCTTTCCACCGGCTTGAAGGCTTCCTTGGCGAGATTGGCGTAGAGTTCGCCGATCTTGGTCGTCTGCGCGACGAAGCCCTCGTAAGCAACCTTGGCATATTCGGATTGGATTTGGATCGCGTTGTCGAGCGACTTCGCGCCGACGAGCTTCTCCAGATAGGCCGAGCCGGTCTCGAGCGAGCGCTTGGAATAATCCGTCGCTTCGGTAGCGATCGTCTGCAGACCCTTGGCGACGGACGCCGCCACCGCGCTCACAGCTTCCATCTGCTCTTTGCCAAATTTCTGGAATTCGTCAAAATTCGTCGCCATGTTCCTCTGCTCCTTTGGTTGACGCGCATTGCATGCCAAAGGGGCTTTGCGTCGAACAAGCCCCGGGCCCACGTTCGGCTAGATACCGCATCGCACAATTAAAGTCAACGAAATTTTTGCGTCGCAACAAAAAATCGCAGTCTCATATGCTAATCGAAGATTGTAACACTGCCTTAACCTCCGGGTAACCGAAGCATTTTAGCCTTATTCGAACTTTTGAGCCCGTCGCCGAGAAACGGACGAGGCTCGCCGCGATCGGCGGTTAAGTCCTTGAATAGGCGTACAAGGGAATAGGCGCGTGATGTTCGAGCGTAGCTTGGCGGGGCGTGGGCGTTCCTGGATTCTCGCAGGTATTTTGGCGTCGCTGCTGCCGGCGCTTGCGACCCCGGCCCTGGCCCATCGCCACCATCATTATTGGCACGTCGCCCATCATTCGCGCCATTCGGAACACCGTCATCTCGCGGCGCATCGCCACCATGGCGGCCATTTCGCCGAGCATGGCGCCCCGTCGCGGCTCGCCGAAATCGCCGTCGACACCAATTCCGGCCGCGTACTTTATGCGCAGAACGAAAACGACCTGCGCCATCCGGCGTCGATCACCAAGGTGATGACGCTCTATCTTCTGTTCAAAGAGCTCGACAAGGGCCGGCTGCATCTGAGCTCGCGCCTGACGATCTCCCCCCATGCCGCCGCGCAGGCGCCGACGAAGCTCGGCCTGCGGCCGGGCCAGACCATTAGCGTCGATGACGCGATCAAGGCCGTCGTCACCAAATCGGCCAATGACATCGCCGTCGCCATCGCCGAGGGCATCGGCGGCAGCGAGGAAAATTTCTGCGCCATGATGACGCGCGAGGCCCATGCGCTCGGCATGATGCACACGCATTACGCCGATGCCTCAGGCCTGCCCAACGACACGCAGATCACGACGGCCGCCGATCTCGCCATCCTCGGCCGCGCCATCCAGGAGCGCTTTCCGCGCTATTTCCATTATTTCTCGTTGCAGGAGTTCGCCTATCGCGGCCAGCGGATCCGCAACCACAATCACTTGCTCGGCCGGATTCCCGGCCTGGATGGCATCAAGACCGGCTATACCCGGGCCTCGGGCTTCAATCTCCTGACCTCCGTGCATTATCGCGGCCGCGCCATCGTCGCCGTCGTGCTCGGGGGAACGTCCGCGGCGAGCCGCGACCGCGCGATGGCCGCGCTCATCGGCCGCGAGATCGACGAAGCCTCGACGCGCCGCAGCGCGCCGATGATCGCCGAAGTCTCCGAGGAACGCGCAAGTGCGCACGAGGACGAGGCGCCGGTGCGTGAAGCTCGTGTGCATGAAGCTCGCGTGCATGACGCGCGTGTGCAAGAGGCTTGGGCAGCACGCGCCGAGGCGTTGGGCACGGCGCCGCAAGACGGGCACGATGTGCCGCTGCCGGCAGAACGGCCGCGCCCGGCCTATATCGCCAGCACGCCGGTCTCGACCGACAGCGATATGACGACCGGCAGCGTCAACCACGCCGCACTCGACGGCTCGACTGAGCGGCCGGAAGCTTCGACGACAACGCCATCAACCTTGCATTGGGTCGTCGGTCCGGCCCCGGTGAAATCCGCGCGTTCCTCGCCCGGCATCAGCGACAGCGCCCCCGCCGCCGCCGGCATCTCCGTCAAGCCGCCATCGCAGGCAGACGCGCCTGTCGCGGATGCGGCGCCCATTGTGCGCCCCGGCTGGATCATCCAGATCGGCGCCAGCGACGACGAGGCCAAGGCGGGCGCATTGCTCGCCCGCGCCAAGGCGCGCAAGCTCAGCGCTCTCGACGCCGCGCAGGCCTTTACCGAGAAGGTGCAGAAGGGCGACGCGACACTCTACCGGGCGCGTTTCGCCGGCCTCGACGCCGATGATGCGGAGGCCGCCTGCCGCAGCCTGAAAAGGTCCGGCTTCGGCTGCTTTGCAATGAAGAATTAGGGGATCGGTTCTATCCTCTTTGGTCAGAGGAAATTGGTCTGTGTACCGCGTAGGAGTTAGTGGTGTCTGCGCATCAGAACGTCCTTGGCCTCGTTGACACGAGCCGCCAGATCCGTCGGCCCCCCGTGGTCGGGATGCAGTTTCTTGATCAAGGATCGATGCGAGCGCATGACATCGTCGCGCGTCGCCCCCTTGTGAAGGCCCAGGACCTCATAAGCCTCATCCTCGGACATTACGCCCGGACGGGCACCCGCGCGCGCCCGACGGCTCCGCGCGTCCGCACCCTCGTTTCGTGCCGCACGCCATCCGGGAAACCGGCGGTCCAGATAAGCCTCTAACAGGCGCGCGCCCTCTGGATCCTCGCTGAGGCAGAGTTTGTGCAACGCCTCGCATTGTTCACGCGTCATATGGGCGAGTGATTTGCCTTCGTCCGGGCCGGCCAGCACCGTCCCGCACATGACGCCGGAGGCATGGTCGACTTCCATCTCGATCACCGCCGAGCGCAGCCGCGATGTCGCGCCTGTGCGCCGCCCGGCGCCCGGTCCGAACTGCGCGCGCGGCGATTTCCTAGCGCCCACCAGCAGCCACAGACCAAGCGCGGCCAGCACCACGGCGCCGTCGAGGCTGCCGCGCAGCAGGGCGAGCGCGGCCAGCGCCAGAACGGCGAGACCGGCGAAGCGACGCAAGGCCGAGGCCAGCGCGGCTGGGTTGGCACGGGTAAAGGCCCCAACGCCGTAGGACGCGAGGTAGAGGATGAGAACGCCGGCGAGGATATAAGGCATCCGCCCTGCCCGTCTTAATGCCGCCTCAGGTTCCTACGCCGGCGCGTTCTCGGCAAGCGGCTTTGCGGGCGAGAAACGTATTTTTGTAGAACGGCACGCCGCGTCACAATAAGCCGAGCGCCGCAAGCTCGTTACGCAACGCTTCCGGCATTTCGGCGGCGTCCCGGCTCGTCAAATCCGGCGGACAATCCTCGGGCGCGAGATAGCGCCAGCCCTGAAACGCCCGGAACGGCCGCGGCCTGACCCGCACGATCGCCGGGTCGAGCACCAGCCGGCAGCGCCCGGTCCCATCGCCGTCGACGAAGGGCTCGATCGCCTCGAGCCTCTGGCGGACGGCAATCTGCCCCTTGATGACCCAATAAAGCGAGCCGCCGTCGAGCAAATCCTCGGCGCGGCGCGGCACCATGCGAGTCACATGAACCGGCGCGCCGCGCCGGCGCGACTGATAATCCTCGAGATCGGCGATCGTATCCGCGCCGACGCAAAGTTTGAGCAGGTGAAGCGTCATTCAAAAAGATCTCGTCGCCCTATGACGGGAGCACGGCGCCCGTGCCAGAGCTGTTCCGGAAACGTTGCATGAGCTTTCCGGTCGGAACATGTTCCAACCTTGTGAGTTAGCGAGATTTCCTAACGGCCAGATGATTCCATCCGGCCGGAAAGCGCGCTAGAAGCACATATGGACTATCGCAAAAAATTCATCGTCCCGCCCGGCAAAAAGCTGCGCCTCGCCGATATCGACCCGGCCGACGCTCAGGACCAGGGATCGGAGGCCGACACGGCCGACCTCATGGAACACTACCGACAAAAGCTCGCCGATATGCAGACGCTGCTCTACGCCGAAAACAAACGCGCGCTGCTGATCGTGTTGCAAGCGATGGACGCTGGCGGCAAGGATGGGACGATCTCGCATGTCATGCGGGCGATGAACCCGCAAGGCGTTTCGGTCTTCCGTTTCGAGGCGCCGACGCCCGAGGAGCAGGCACATGATTTTCTCTGGCGCGTCCATATGCGTGTGCCGCGGCGCAGCCAGGTCGGCGTCTTCAACCGTTCGCATTATGAGGAAGTGCTGATCACCCGCGTGCATAAAGAGATCGACCTCGACACCTGCAGGGCTCGCTACGCACAAATCCGCGATTTCGAGGCGGAGCTCTTCGACAACGGCACGCACATTCTGAAATTCTTCTTGCATATCAGCAAGGATGAACAGCTCGCCCGCTTCGGCCAACGGCTCGAAGACCCGCATCGCAACTGGAAGATCAGCCAATCCGATTACACGGAGCGCGAGTTCTGGGACGATTACATGGGCACCTATCAGGATGCCCTGAGCGCGACGAGCACCAAGAACGCGCCCTGGTTCGTCATCCCGTCGAACCACAAATGGTTCCGCGATCTCGCGATCTCACAGATCGTCGCCGACACGATGGATGATTTCGGCATGACATATCCGAAACCCCAAGTCGATCTCGCCAAAATCCGCCGCGATTATCACGCTGCGGTCGCGGAAGCGAGTGGCCGGCGCAAACGAAGGAGTTGATCGAGCCTATCGGCCCATGGCCGGCTGGTCGCGCGGCCCGGTGATGCTGGCGAGCAGCACGGCCAGCACGCCGGTGAGGAAAATGCCGTCGAACGTCCCCGCCCCGCCGATGGAAGCCACTGGTGCGCCAAGGCTCGCGACCTTGCTCAGGTTCGAAAGATCGGCGCCGATCAGCACGCCGAGACTACCGCTGACATAGGCCAGCGGGCCGGCATAGGGCCGCGAGAGCAGCACTGCGACGATGGCGGTGACGATCGGCGGCACGAAGATCGGCAGCGCGATGCCGACGCCATGCACGGGCATCGCCAACTGATGGGTGATGACGGCGACGATCGCCGTGCCGACCGCGCCAAGAGCCCAGAGGTCGTATTTGATTAGGATATAGAGCGAGAGCAGCACCGGAATGACGCAGCCGCCGACATTGACGGCGACGATCGTGCCCTGCCACTCAGCGACGGGCACGATATATTGGATGCCGAAAAAATCGATCACCTGGTTCGAGGCGACGGGGCGGCTTTGCAGGTAGAACAGCGGAATATTGACATAGCTGCCGATGAGCGAAGCGAAGAGCATGAATAGGGCCACCGGCGAGCTGATCCCGGCGCGGGCATAGGCGAACATCAGAGCGCGGACTTCGACCCAGACGACGAGCAGAAGGAAAATGCCGCCGAGCAAAAGGAAGAAGGGCAACGACAGCGGCCAATAATGCATCATCGGGAGGCTCCTCGCGCCGTGCCGGTCTTGCTTCTCCCCGTGAGCGGGGAGAGGGGATGCTGTCGTATCGGAGTGGTCCGAATGCTCAAATCTCTTCGTATTTGGCGATGCGCCAAGTCTCGGCCGCAGCGCCTTCCTGCCAATCGCGATAAGCGGGCAGCGCCATCACCGTCTCCATATAGGTCCGCGTCGCGGTGCCGACCGGCACATCGTAGATGTGCAGCCGGTTGACCACCGGCGCGAACATCGCGTCGGCCGCGCTGAAGCCGCCGAAGAGAAAATCGCCGCCCGCGCCGAACCTTTGCCGCGCATCGGACCACGCCGCTTCGATCCGCGCAACATCCGCGGCTGCCTCCGGCGTCAGCTCGCGGCGTTTCACCGCACGGCGCATGTTCATCGGCAGATGCGCCCGCAGAGCCTGGAAGCCCGAATGCATCTCGGCGGCGAGCGAACGCGCCAGCGCCCGCGCCGCGCGTTCGCGCGGCCAGATCGGAATATCCGGATAAGTCTCGGCCAGATATTCGATGGTCGCGAGCGAGTCCCAGATGACGAGATCGCCGTCGATCAGCGCGGGGCAGCGCGCCGACGGCGAATATTTGAGGATATTCGCCCGCGTCTGCGCCTCACCCAGGTCAATCACGATCTCGTCAAACGGGATCGCGAAATGCCGCATCAGGATGAACGGGCGGAAGGACCAGGACGAATAGCCCTTGTTGGCGAGGACGAGCGTCGCAGACAAGGCTAGTCCTTCTGGCCCAATGCCTTGAGTTCGGCCGCGGCGGCGGTGCGCTCCTCGACCGAATTGTAGCAAACATCGAGCGCATGATTGAACAATTTGATCGCCTCGTCCTTGTCGCCCTCGGCCAATGAGAGTTCGCCGGCATAGAAGCCCACTTCGCACATCCGCGTCTTGGAGATTTTCATATCGACGTGCTGCGCGGCAATGATGACATCGTGCGGGGTCATCTGGCCTCCGTAGAGCAACACCAGAGGCCCCGGCCAGGCGCCCATGTTCACCTGCGTGCTCGCCTTGCGGAGATCAGGCGACGGCTTGGCGCCGAGCCGGCGCTTGGTGAGCTCGAGCCAGAGCAGCGTGTAGGTGTCGTCCGGCGCGAGTGCGAGCGCCTGCTGGAAATCCGCTTTGGCCGCCTCCTTGCCGCCGTTGAGGAACTCGGCGATGCCGCGGCCCTTGTAGGAAAGCGCGTGCTTGGGATCGAGCTTGATCGCCGCGTCGTAATTGCTGATCGCCTTGG
>JARLIV010000126.1 GCA_031291555.1 Methylovirgula sp.
GTCATCGCGTCCGCCGCTTGCGCGGCGAGCGTCGCGCTTTCGAGCGAATTGTCGGCGATGGCTTTGGTCGAGGTCGCGAGTTCTTCCACGGCGCCGGAAATCGCGCGGGCCGAGCGCGTCATATCGCGCGCGTCATGCGAGATCCAAATCGTATTGACAGCCGTCTCGGAGGCTTCTTTCGAGAGCGTGGCGATCAGGCCGAGGTGATCGAGATTGGCGATGCGTGTCGTCTGGACGAGGCGCATCAAGGCGCGGCCGAAGCGGCTATTTGGGAATTGCATCGCGCTGGCCGCGTCCGGCAGCGTCTCGATAATTTCGGCAAAATGATTTTCGTCCGTCGCAACTGGCGACGGCACCTCATGCTGCTTCCGGCTGAGCCGCGGAAACATCAAAAGCGGTCCTTGGAGTTTCGGTTAATACTTTTCTAAAATAGGTCTGACCGCGAGATTACCGCGGATAAGTCAAATTTTGGTAACCATGGCCGGGAGCGTGTACCCCGCTCTGCCCTCGCGCGCGACGGCGGGCGCGTCTAAACTGGTTCGGATGATTCCAAAGCACATGAAACGGAATTGGAAACACGGCGGTCCGTTCGGCGAGCGGCGCGGCTATCATCACGGTGGCCTCAAGGAGGCGCTCGTTGAGGCGGCCCGCGCCTTGATGGCCGAGCATGGGCCGGGCGGCTTCACCTTATCCGAGGCCGCTAAGCGCGTCGGCGTCACGGCGGCGGCGCCCTACCGGCATTTCGCCGATCGGCAGGAGCTGATGGGCGAACTCGCCCGCCGTGGCTTCGATCTTTTCGGCGAGCGGCTTGCCGGCGCTTGGGACGAGGGCCGGCCGGAGCCGCGCGCTGCCCTCAAGCGGATGGGCCGCGCCTATCTCAATTTCGCCACTGCCGAGCCGGGCCTCTACGCGGCCATGTTCGACAATGCCAAGGGCCTGCGCGGCGCCGCGGCCGGCTTCATCAGTGCCAAGGCTTTCGAGGGTCTCAGCCGCGCCGCGGCCGGCGTGATTCTCGCGGGCGGCGGCGATCCCGCCGAAATTCGCCGCCTGGCGCTCGAACTTTGGGCTCTGGCGCATGGCACGGCCATGCTGACCCTGGCCGGCCATTTCAATCCGGCTTCTGGAGACGATCCCGCCGCAATTCTCGAACGCGGCGCCGAAGCCTTGATCACCGCCGCGCTCCGCAAAAAATAATCGCATATCAATACGTTGAACGATTTGAACGGGTGCCGCCTCGACAAGCAGCCTATGTTAAAGTATATTACATTAACATCGCAGCGCTTCTGCTGCATGGAGGAACTTATGTGTGGAGCACGCAGCTACGGGCGCACGCCCGATGAGGTTTCGATGAGCTTTCCCGCTTGGTCTGATTGGCGGCCGATCGAAATCATCGCGATGGTTCTCGGCTTCATTGTCTTTTGGCCGATCGGGCTTGCCATCCTCATTGCCAAGATCTGGCAGAAGAAATGCGCCTATGCCGGCGATCTGCCGAGCTTCGTCAGCGCGCAGATGCAGCAGAAATTCCGCGAGAAATGGGAGCAGAAGATGTGCCGTCATGGTTTGCGCCGGCAGGATTTCTACAATTGGTCGGTTGGCGAGCGGCGCGGCTTCGGCAGGCCGCCCTGGCAGTGGCGCTCGGCCTCGACCGGCAATCTTGCCTTCGACGAATGGCGCGAGGCGGAACTTGCGCGCATCGAGGCCGAGCGCGAGAGATTGCGCGCCGCCGAGCAGGAGTTCGCGACCTTTGTCGAGAACCTGCGCCGCGCCAAGGACCGCGAGGAGTTCGAGCGCTTCATGGTGCAGCGCAATACGCAGCCGCCGCAGCCGGAAGCCCCGAATCCGCCGCCAGCGAGCTAAGCCGCTCGCCGGGCTTTGAGCGCGGCTGAGGCTTAGGCCTTCTGTTTGAATAGATGAAAAATAGCACCGCGAAGCGATCCAGATCGGATGGCTCCGCGGCGCTCGTCGTTTTGGGTATTTTACTGGCTGTTGCCACCGCCGCCCGGCAGCAGCGACTTCATCATCGTAATCGTCTTGATGTTGATCCGGATGCCGTGGCCCATGTCGAAATCGCCGGGCTTCATGTCGGCGGGGCAATCGCCGGTCCATTTGGCATCCTGCGTGATCGTAACATCGCTCTGGCCGAGCTTCGGCGGATCGAAATGCGACTTGATGTCGACATGATAGGCGGCGTCGCCCGTGAATGCGGTGATCACGGTCGTCGTCACCTTCGTTCCGCCCATGGTGCAATCGCTGTCCGCCGTCACGATGCTGCCGGCGACCTTGATATCATTCTTGCTGCAATGCTTGGAGCGCACATTGTTGCTGAATTGGTGAAACAATTGGTCGGTCGCGGCGTCGATGCACATTTTCGTGGTGACGTCGGGAATCGAAGGATTGTGGACGCTGACTTCCCAAAGGCCGGGTTTGCGCGGCGGATAATCATCGGCTGCGGCGGCCGTCGCAAAGATCGAAGCCAGCGCCGCCGTCATCGCAAATGTCACACGCATGCGTCCCTCCCAGTCCTGCAATGGCTCGCCATAGCACGGACCGAGACGGCAATCCACTTGCCGCGGGTGCGGGCCTAGTCAAGCTCGGCGCTGCGCAGCTTCTTGATCGCGCCACGCTTTTGCTTGGCCTCAACGCGGCGTTTCTGTGACGCCAGCGTCGGCCGCGTCGCGATGCGGCGCTTGGGCCGCACCGAAGCTTTGACGATCAGCGCGCAAAGGCGCGCGAGCGCATCCTGCCGGTTGGCTTCCTGCGTGCGAAATCTCTGCGCGGATATGACGATGACGCCCTCTTGCGTCAG
Organism: Methylovirgula sp.; assembly: GCA_031291555.1. Lineage (GTDB taxonomy): Bacteria > Pseudomonadota > Alphaproteobacteria > Rhizobiales > Beijerinckiaceae > Methylovirgula. The sequence goes on from JARLIV010000126.1 coordinate 2,807, forward strand.
CCGGCTCCCGGCGAGCTTTTCAAGCCGGAGCTTCACGTCGTCCTCGAGCGAGGGCGAGCGGCGCACGTCGAAGCGCAAGTGCACCGCCGATTCGACTTTGTTGACATTCTGGCCGCCAGGACCGGAGGCGCGCGCGAATGAATATTCGAGCTCGTTTTGGTCGATTGAAAGATTTTTGGCGATGGCGATTCTCGGCATGTGAATGTCGCGCCTCTAACGCAAGAGAATCCGCATCCGCTGCATGATGACGAGAATCGCGAGCGAAGCGCCGACCAGGATCACCATCGACCAGAAAAAGCCGTTGTTGATGTCGGTGAAAGGCAGGTTCTTCACGTTCATGCCGAATATGCTGGCGACGAGGCTCGCGGGCAGGAAAAAGGTGGTGATGATCGTCAGCAGATAGAGGCTGCGGTTGGTGTCTTCGGCGATCTTCAGCGCGACCTCCTCCTGCAGCATATGCGCACGCTCGCGCATGGCGATGATGTCGCGGTCGAGGTTTTCGAGCCGCTGCATCAGGATGTTGGTCTTGACCCGCAAATCCGGCGGCGGCGCGCTGTCGAGCTTGGGGCCGACGCGCTCGAACAAGGCCAAGAGGCCTTGTATCTGGCGGTGCAGATGCACGGCGGCTTTGCGCGCCTTGGCGAGGCGCTCGCGCTGGTCTCTGGCGGCGCGCTGCCACAGCTCGTCCTCGATCTCGTCCATATCCTCGTCAAGCTGATCGGAATATTTGTCGATCGAGTCGGCCACGTGATCGATGATCAGCTCGAACAGCGAGGCGACGCGATGCAGCTTGCGGCCGCGGTCGAGCGCCTGGCGCGCACTTTCCGCGGCGCTCATCGCCCGCCGCCGCGCGCTGATCAGCAGCCTGTCGGTCATGGCGAAGTGCAGGTAGCCGAAATGCTGCGTGGCGCCGTCGATGTCGGCGATGAGATCTGCGAAAATGCCGTAGACGCAATTGTCGTCGACATGGAGCTGCTGGGTGCCGTCGGGCGCCGTCAGCGCAACCGCCGCCTCGGCCGGCAAATCCTCGAATCGGGGCAGGAGGGCGCAGGCGCGGACGTCGGCCAGGTTGAAATGCAGCCACAGCCAGCCGTCCTCGCTGGCGGTGTCGATCGGCTGGTCGATCGGCAGCGCCTCGGGCGTGCCGTCGGCATGGATGCGGAACGCCCAGACCAGTCCGGGCAAGGTTTGGGCTGCGGCCGAAAGCGCAGGCGGGGCAGCGGGCGTATCATCCATCGCGAGAACTCGATCTTCTTGAGCGGACCGGCCGCCGGGGCATCCCGCAGCCGAGGCGAGACGTTAACCGCGTTATTTTAAGAGCACTTAACATATTTCGCACAATTTGAGGCAATGGCGCGTCGCGTATTGCCTTTCGCCGCTGCGGCGGCGCTTGTCGTTGAGCTTGCTGGCTGTTCGAATTACGAGGCGCAGCGGCCGGCTTGGCGCGCCCAGGCGGAAAATGCCTGTCTGGCGCAAAATCTCATTCACGAATCGGCCTTTGTCCGCCCGGTCGACTCGATCGACGGGCCCGGCATCTGCGGCCTGACGCGCCCGTTCAAGGTCGCGGCGCTGCTCGATGGCGCGGTGATGCTCGACGGCGATTACGTCCTCGATTGCCCGATGATCGCGGCGCTCAACGCCTGGGTCCACGATATCGTCGAGCCCGCCGCCCAGACGCGGTTCAATGAGCGCGTCGTCGAGATCACGACTTTCGGCACCTATAGCTGCCGCGGCATCAATGGCGAATTCGGCTCGCGCCTCTCCGAGCACGCTTTCGGCAATGCCATCGACGTCTCCGGCTTCCAGCTTCAGGACGGGCGCAAGTTGGTCATCGCGCGCGACTGGACCATTGGCGATCCGCAATCGCAGGCCTTCCTGCGCGATGTCGACAATGGCGCCTGCGGCGATTTCACCACCGTCCTCGGCCCGGGCTATAATTTCCTCCATTACAATCATTTCCATCTCGACCTCGCGATGCGCGGCGACACGGCGACGGGGCTGCGCCGCGTCTGCAAGCCGCATCCGGACGTTCTGCCGCAGGATCATCCGCCGGACGGCCTGCCCGAGCCGCCGGCGCTCGACGAGGAGATGGATGTTTCACAGGCTGGCGCTGGCGTCGATCAGCCGGTTTCCCTGCATGCCGGACCGGGTTCGCCCGATGCGGCGCTGCCGCCGCCGCCCTATTCGCCGCCGCGCTCTTACGCGCGCGATTATCAGGCCTTGTCGAGCGACGCTTTGCCGCCCGAGCCGGTGGCGCCGCAGCGGGGCACGCTGCGCGCCGACGGCGCCTATGTGCCCGAGGGCAAGCCGGGCGATTGGGATCTGCACTAGGCGCCTTGATCTTTGCCTGTCTGGCATCTCCCAAAAAGCTAAGCGATCACGATTTGCGGCACGCGCTTTCCTTGCGCGGCCGGGCCGTTATGATCGGCGGCGCAATCGGAGGCCGCCGTGCTGCAACAGAGCTTTTCGCGCAAACCCGGGCTCGCGCGCTACAACGCGCCCGCGCAAGCGCTGCATTGGATCACGCTTGTCGTCATCTTCACCATCCTGCCGCTCGGCTGGGTGATGGTGAACATGGGCGAGCACGATCCGGCGCGCGGCACGCTGTTCTTCCTGCACAAGTCCTTCGGCGTGCTGGCGCTCGGGCTCATCCTCGCCCGGCTCGTCTGGCGGGCGCTGCGCAAGGCGCCGGGCCTGCCGGGAGAGACCCCCAAATGGGAGGTCGGCCTCGCGCATGCGACGCATCTCTTCCTCTATGCGATCTTCATCGTCATGCCGGTGACAGGCTATATTTCCTCGAGCGCCAGCGGCCATCCGGTGTCGCTCTTCGGCCTGCCCTTGCCAC
>JARLIV010000127.1 GCA_031291555.1 Methylovirgula sp.
GTCGACCGCTCGATGCAATATGCGACGCGCGACCGCAAGGTCCGCAAGCGCGAGTTCCGCGCGCTGTGGATCCAGCGCCTCAACGCCGCGGTGCGCGAATTCGGCCTCACCTATTCCCGCTTCATCAACGGTCTCGACCGGGCCGGCATCGAGATCGACCGCAAGGTTCTCTCCGAGCTCGCGATCAGCGAGCCGGGTGCCTTCAAGGCGATCGTCGAGCAGGCCAAGGCTGCCCTCCCGGCGCAGGCCTGAACCGTCCACATTTACCTCTGGCAATCCGCGTCCGCCGGCCCTAGATTGGTTAGGCGGAGCTGCGGGGTGCGTGCGGATCATATTCCCCGGGGCCTTATCGATCTCGACGGGAGCTGTCCCTGTCCTTGCCCGTGGGCTTGGGTACACGGCGCCCACCTACTTTGTAGGTTCCCGGGATCGAATCCCACGGCCATCGCGGCCCCGCGCTTTCCCTTCACGCGAGATTTCCCTGCCCAGCCTTGACGGATGCCCCCTCCAAAGCCGCCCTACGCGCCGAGGCTCTGGCGCGGCGGGCTGAGGTGACGGAGCCGCAGGCGCGCGCCTTTGCGGCCCGGCTTGCGGAGGTCGGCGCCGATTTCGCCGTTAAGCGCGGGGCGAAGATCGCCTCGGCCTTCTGGGCGATCAAGGATGAGGTCGCGACCCGGCCGCTGCTCGAACGGCTCGCGGCTCGGGGCATCGCCACGGCACTGCCGGTCATGGTGGGCTTTCGCAAGCCGCTGGAATTCCGGCTCTGGGCGCCCGGCGCCCCGCTCGCCGAAGCCAAATGGGGCATCATGGAGCCAGTGCCGGCGCCGGAGGTTTTTCCCGATCTACTCTTCGTGCCGGTCGCGGGCTTCGACCGCGCCGGCAATCGCCTCGGCTACGGCGCGGGCTTCTACGACCGCACGCTCGCGCGGCTGCGGCAGAAACAGGAGATCATCGCTGTCGGCATCGCCTATGCGGTGCAGGAATTTGCCGCGGTCCCGGCCGAAGCCTATGACGAAAAGCTCGATTACGTCCTGACCGACCGCGAATGGATTACCTGCGGCTAGCCGCGTCCCAACGGAAGGCTTTCATGTTCAACCTCCCGCCGCGCCTGCTGCCGATCGTTCTTCTCACCTGCTCCAACATCTTCATGACTTTCGCCTGGTACGGCCATCTCAAGTTCAAGGACAAGCCGCTCTGGCTCGTCATTATTCTGAGCTGGATGATCGCGCTCGCCGAATATTGTTTCGCCGTGCCGGCTAACCGCTATGGCAGCGCGGTCTATGATGGCGCGGAGCTGAAGGCGATGCAGGAGGTCATCACCCTGTCGGTCTTCGCCGTCTTCTCGGTGCTCTATCTCGGCCAGCGCTTCACCTTCAATCATCTGATCGGCTTTGGCTTGATCGCGCTCGGCGCCTTCTTCGTCTTCAAGGGCCCGTTCGACGGTTGGCATTTCGGCTAGAGCATCGGACCGAAAAGTGCGAAGCGGTTTTCGGATCAATCCGATGCGATTAAGAAGACTTAATGGCGCGGGGCGATTCAGCGTGAAGGCCTGCCGCTTCGTGCCGTCACAGCGGGATTTCTAAATGCGGCTTCTCTTCATCGGCGATATCGTCGGCCGTGCCGGCCGACTCGCGCTCACTGACAATCTGCCGGACTTGCGCCGTGCCTGGCGGCTCGATTGCGTCGTCGTCAATGGCGAGAACGCCGCCGGCGGTTTCGGCATCACCGAGGCGATCCTCGGCGATTTCCTTGCCGCGGGGGCGGATTGCGTGACGCTCGGCAATCACGCCTTCGATCAGCGCGAGGCCTTGAGCTTCATTGCACATCAACCTCGGCTCGTGCGCCCGGCGAATTTTCCGCCCGGCGCGCCGGGCCGTGGCGCGGCGCTGATCGAGACGGCGGCGGGTGCGCGCGTGCTCGTCATCAATCTCATGGGCCGGCTGTTCATGGACGCGCTCGATGATCCGTTCGCGGTCGGCGAGCGGGAGATCGCCGCCTGTCCGCTGGGCGAGGCCTGCGATGCGGTGATCGTCGATTTTCATGCCGAGGCGACGAGCGAGAAACAGGCCTTCGCGCATTTGGTCGATGGCCGCGTATCGCTTGTCGTCGGCACGCATACGCATGTGCCGACGGCCGATTATCAGATCCTGCCGCAGGGCACAGCCTACCAGAGCGATGCCGGCATGACAGGCGATTATGATTCCGTCATCGGCATGGAGAAGGAGGAGCCGCTGCGCCGCTTCGTCACCAAAGTGCCGGGCAACAGGCTGGAGCCGGCGGCCGGCGCCGCGACCCTCTGCGGTCTTGCCGTCGAAACGGATTCACGCGGCCATGCGATAAAAGTCGCGCCGGTGCGGATCGGCGGCCGGCTTGCGCAAGCGCGGCCGGAATTCTGGGAGAGCGCATGAAGCCTTCGAGATGCAGGCCGGCTGAAGGGCGCGGCTAAATGAGCGTGGCCCCCCCGAGCGCGGACAGTCCGCTGCGGACGACATTATGGATCGTCGTCGGGCTGAACATTGCCTTCTTCATCGCCGAATTCAGCGTCGCTTTGGCGATCGGCTCGGTTTCGCTCTTCGCCGACAGCGCCGATTTCGTCGAGGACGCGACGCTGAACCTGCTGGTGCTGGTGGCCGTAGGCCTGTCGCCCCTCGTCCGCGCGCGCGTGGGTTTCGCGCTCGCCGGCGTGCTGCTTCTGCCCGCCGTCGCCTTCGTCGTGACGCTCGTGCATAAGCTCACTGCGGCCGCGCCGATCGCGCCTGAAGCCGCGCCTTTCGCGCTGACCGGCCTGGCCGCGCTCGCGGTCAACACGGCCTGCGCGCTGCTTCTGGCGCGGGTGCGCCACGCCGGCGGCAGCCTGACGCGGGCGGCGTTTCTGTCCGCCCGCAACGATATGTTCGCCAATATCGCCATCATGGCTGCGGCGGGGGTGACTGCCGTCTGGCCCAGCATCTGGCCGGATATCGTCGTCGGCCTCGGCATTGCCGCACTCAACGCCGACGCCGCCAAGGAAATCTGGGAAGCCGCCCGGGGCGAGCATGGCGCCGCCCGGGGCAGCACCGGCGGCACAGGCGGAGCCGCTTAAGCAGGCGCTCTTCCTTTATTTTCCCGCCGCACCGGCTTATTAGAGCGGCCGAAACGGCCGCAGGCCGTATTGAAACACGAATTTCAGGCAGGATTTGAGGTCCGCATGGCAGGGCATAGTCAGTTCAAGAACATCATGCACAAGAAGGGCAAGCAGGATGCGATCCGCTCCAAGCTCTTCTCCAAGCTGGCGCGCGAAATCACCGTCTCCGCCAAGCTCGGCCTGCCGGACCCCGCCATGAACGCCCGGCTGCGTGCGGCGGTGCTCGCCGCTCGCGCGGAAAATATGCCGAAGGACAATATCGAGCGCGCGATCAAGAAAGCCTCCGCCGCCGACTCGGAGAACTATGACGAGGTGCGCTACGAGGGCTATGCGCCGGGCGGCGTCGCGGTCATCGTCGAGGCGCTGACCGACAACCGCAATCGCACTGCAGGCGAAGTGCGCTCCTATTTTTCCAAGGCGGGCGGGACGCTTGCCGAGACGGGCGCCGTCTCTTTCATGTTCGACCATGTTGGCGTGATCGAATTTCCTCGGAAGGCGGCCTCCGAGGACGCAATGCTCGAAGCTGCGATTGACGCCGGTGCCGAAGATGTCGTCACGACCGAGGAAACGCATCAGATCACGACGACGCTCGAAATGATGCGCGACGTGGCGCAGAAACTCGAAGCGAAATTCGGCGAGCCGAGCAAGGTCGGCTTCGTCTGGAAGCCGCAGACGAGCGTCGCGGTCGACGATGAGGCGGGCGAGAAGATTCTGAAACTGGTCGACGCTCTCGAAGACAATGACGACGTGCAGAACGTCTATGCGAATTTCGAGATTTCCGATGCGCTGATGGCCAAGCTCAGCGGCTGACACGAAGCTCCGCGAGTGCCGCATCGAGGCGGGTGAAATCGACGGGCTTGGTCAGGAAGAGGTCGATGCCCGAGGCCGGCGCTTCGCGCCCGGCGTCTAGGAGGGCATCGGCCGAGACGGCGATGAGCCGGCTCGGGGTGGCCCCAGCCTTGGCCTCCAGACGGCGGATTTCCCGCGCCAGCGTCAGGCCGTCGAGCCCCGGCATCCGCAGGTCGAGAATCATGGCCTCGAAGCGCGCCTGCGTCATCGCCGCGCGCGCCTGCGCCAGCGCCGCTTCGCCATCGGCGACACGGGTGATCTTCGCCCCGCGCTTTTCCAGATGCTTCTGTAGGATCAGTGCATTGATGTCATTGTCCTCGGCCAGCAGAATTCTGCGGCCGGACAGATCGATGGGCGGGGCGGCCGGCACGGCCGGCACGAGTGTCGGCGCTTCGGCGGCAAGACGGGCGAGCAGGGAGCGCAGCCGCAGCGGCTTCACCAGCCAGCCGTCGAAAGCGGCCAAGGATTTTTGGCCGAAGGCGCGCCGCTCCGCGGCGGTGAACAGCACGAGCCTTTGCGGAATTCCGGCTTCCTGAGCTGCGGCGCCCAGCGTCAAAGTCGCGCTGCCGCCGAGCCCGCAATCGACAATCACAGTCTCAGGCAGTGCCGCTTCGGCGCGGGCGGTTTCGATCGCGGCGAGGCCAGATTTCAAGGTCGCGGCGCGCGCCACTTCCGCCCCAAGTTCGGACAATTTCTCGACGAGATAGGGCGCCTCGAAGGGCGAGGGTGAGACGACGAGAATGCGCCGTTCGAGGCGCTGTTCCGGGTTGGCCTCGGCGCTCGCCGCGGCAGCCAGAGGCAGCGTCAACGCGAAGCTCGCGCCGTGCGGCGTGGTCGCTTCGAGTTCGAGCCTGCCGCCCATCCGCTCCGCCAGCCGCCGCGAGATCGCGAGGCCGAGGCCCGAGCCGTCGGCCTCGCGCGGTGTCGCCTGGGTGAATTCCTCGAAGATGAGCTTGGCGCTTTCCGGCGCGATCCCCGGGCCGGTATCGCGTACGGTGAATTTGATCTGCGCGTGATCGCGCGCAACGCGTAGGCCGATGCCGCCATGCATGGTGAATTTCACCGCATTGCCGACGAGATTGAGCAGCACCTGCCGCAGCCGCGCCGCATCGCCGACAACACGCGGCGGAACATCCGCTCCGATAAAGCTCGCGATGTCGAGATCTCTGGCATGTGCGCGCGGCGCCAAGATTTCGACCGCGCCTTCGACCAGCAGCGCGAGATCGAAAGGCGCTTGGGTCAGCGGAACCTTGCCGGCCTCGAGCTTCGCAAGATCGAGGATTTCATCGACAAGGCCAGCGAGGCTTTTGCCGGAGCTGCGGATTGCCTCCACATAGGCGCGCTGTTCGGGATCGAGCGTCGTAGCGGCGAGAAGATCGGCGAGCCCCAGGATACCGTTGAGCGGCGTGCGAATCTCGTGGCTCATCGTGGCGAGAAGCCGGGATTTGGCTTCGTTCGCGGCCTCGGCGCGGTCGCGGGCAATTTCCGCTTCCTTGAGGGCATAGGCCTGCGCCGCGCCGGGCGGAGCCGGCGCGCCCGCATCCGGCGTGGATTGGGGCTGGAATGAAGAAAAGGCTTCGCGCATGAGCCAATCTAATGCGCGAAGCCTTGCGATTGTGTTGCCCGGAAAGGCGAGAGTTTAAGGCTCGTGGCGATCAGCGGATGGCGCGATCGAGCTCGATTCCGGCCTTGGAATGCAGCTCCTTGGAATCGATGGTGCCGTCGTTTTCCTTATCGGCGGCTTGGAACAGCTTCGTTACGAGCGCGAGATACTCGTCTTTGCTGAGCGTCTTGTCATTGTCCGGATTGGCGGCGTTGAAATTCGCTTTGCTGATATGGTGCGCGGCCTCCTTGAGGTCGATCGTGCCGTCCTTATCCTTGTCGAGCTTGTCAAATTCCTTGCTCGCGGCGGCTTTTGCCTCATTGAGGTCGATGGTGCCGTCCTTGTCGGTGTCGGCAGCGGTCAAGGCCGTCGCGGCCGAGGCCTGGAAGACCGGAGTCGCGATGAGTGGCGCAGCGCAAAGACCAAACGCGCCAAACAAAATCATCACGGAACGCGGCAATTTGGACATGCGTCTCTCCATGAAATGATGCAGTGCGGAATGACACGAAAGATATAGGAAGGAAACGGCAGATGGGCAAGGCAAAATGCTGCAGAAAAATTCCCAAAATTCCTTAGAAAAATAGAAAAATTCCCGAAATTGCCGCGCCGGTCAGAGTAATCATGCTGCGTTGGCGTAATCTAGGCCGCGCGCAATTCCTTCGCGGCGCCGATGCGATAAGACAAGGCCTCGGCAAGATGCGCGCGCCCGACGGTGGTGGTGCCGTCGAGATCGGCGATCGTGCGCGCCAGCTTCAAGACACGGTGAAAACCGCGCGCCGAGAGATTTAGCCGTTCGGAGGCCTCGCGCAGCAGAATCATGCCCGCGGGATCCGGCCGCGCCACGTCTTCGATCACATGGCCGGGCGCCGCTGCATTGGTGAAGACATGCGGCAGGCCGAGTTCGGCATAGCGCTTCACTTGAACGTGACGTGCCGCGGCGACACGGGCGGCAACTTCGGCCGAGCCCTCGGCCGCTGGCGGCAGTAGCAGATCGGCGGCGTTGACGGCGGGTACTTCGATCATCAGATCGATCCGGTCGAGCAGCGGACCGGAGAGCCGCGCCTGATATTGCCCGACGCAGCGCGCGGTCGGCTGCCGGCTGCAACTATAGCCCGGATCGAGGGCATGGCCGCAGCGGCATGGGTTCATCGCCGCGACGAGCTGGAAGCGCGCCGGATAGGTGACGCGGTGATTGGCGCGCGCGATAGCGACCTCGCCGGTCTCCAGCGGCTGGCGCAGCGAATCGAGAACCTGCGCCTGAAACTCCGGCAATTCGTCGAGAAACAGGACGCCCTGATGCGCGAGAGAAATCTCCCCCGGCCGCGCATGCACGCCGCCGCCGACCAGCGCCGCCATCGAGGCCGAATGATGCGGCGCGCGGAACGGCCGCCGATCAGTGAGCGCGCCACCCGCCAATTGCCCCGCCACCGAATGAATGAGCGAAACCTCGAGAAGCTCGCGCGGCGTCAGCGGCGGCAGGATCGAGGGCAGCCGCGCGGCCAGCATGGATTTGCCGGCGCCGGGCGGCCCGTTCATCAGCAGATTGTGGCCACCGGCCGCAGCGATCTCAAGCGCCCGCTTGGCGCTCTCTTGGCCCTTGATATCGCGCAGATCCGGCAGGGCCCCGGCGGGCGGGCGCACCGCCGGGCTCGGCCGGCTGAGGACTTGCGCGCCCTTGAAATGATTGGCGAGCTGGATAAGCGAACTCGGCGCCAGCACGTCCATGTCCTGCGATGCCCAGGCCGCCTCGCCGCCGCGCGCCTGTGGGCAGATCACGCCATGGCCGCGGGCATTTGCGGCGATCGCCGCCGGCAGGACCCCGGCGACCTCGGTGATCGCGCCGTCGAGCGCCAATTCGCCGAGAATGGTGAAGCCCTGGATCGCATCGGCGGGAATGGCGCCGATCGCCGCCATGAGGCCGACGGCGATGGGCAGATCGTAATGGCTGCCTTCCTTAGGTAGATCGGCGGGCGCGAGATTGACGGTGATGCGCTTCGCCGGCAAAGCGAGGCCCGAGGCGTTGAGCGCCGCGCGCACCCGCTCGCGCGATTCGGCGATGGCCTTGTCGCCGAGGCCAACGAGCGTGAACATCACATTGCCGTTAGCGATCTGCACCTGGACATCGACCGGCCGCGCTTCGATCCCCTCGAAGGCCACCGTTGCGACTCGCACCACCATCGCCAGCCCCTTCGCGCGAACTCCCCTCGTTCCGGCCTCGCCGCGCTCATGAAAAGCTAAGCATATCTCGACAAAAGCGGGGGATTATGCACTTGACAAAGTGACATGGCTAAGGCATTGTTCCGTCATCAGGAGCGATAGCAATGCTGCCTTCGAATACAACCGACCCGATCTACACCGACGCCGAAAAGGCCCGCGAATATCTGGAAGCCATCCGCTGGCCGGACGGCCCGGTTTGCCCCCATTGCGGCGTCGTCAATTCGGCCACCTTAATGAAGGGCAAAGCCCATCGCCCCGGCCTCTATCAGTGCAAGGAATGCGCGAAGCAATTTTCCGTGACGGTCGGCACGCTCTATGAGCGCAGCCATATCCCGCTCAATAAATGGCTTCTCGCGACACGTCTGCTTTGCAGCTCGAAAAAGGGCATTTCGGCCCATCAGCTCTACCGCGATCTTGGTTTCGGCTCCTACCGTACAGCATGGTTTATGGCTCACCGCATCCGTGAGGGCATGCGCGTGGGGGAGTTAGCGCCGCCGATGGGCGGCGAAGGAAAGACCGTCGAAGTGGACGAAACCGTGATCGGACGCCTTGAAGGCCAGCCGAAGAAATTCCGCAGCGGCTATCAAGCCTATCGCAATACCGTTCTGACCTTGGTTGAGCGCGGCGGCGTGGCCCGTAGCTTTCACGTCGAAAGCACCACGGTCGGCCAACTTATTCCGATCGTGAAGGCAAACATCGCCCATGAAACCGCCGTTATGACGGATAGCGCGAGCTGGTATCGCCAAATGAACCGTGACGGCTCTTTCGCCAGCCATGACAGCGTTGACCACAGCAAAGACGAATACGCGCGCTACGAAGGCGAAAAGGTTATCTCGACCAACACAGTTGAGGGCTATTACTCGATCTTCAAGCGCGGTATGAAAGGCGTTTACCAGCACTGTAGCGAGAAGCATCTGCATCGCTATCTTGCTGAATTTGATTTCCGCTACAGCCATCGCGTCGCGCTCGGCATCGATGACGCTACGCGCGCCGTGAAAGCCCTAGAAGGCATTAGCGGCAAGCGCCTTACCTATCGGCGGATTGACCAAGCCTGATTTTAGAAGGCAAGCGGCACGTTTTCTAAGATGGCGCAAGCGTCCTAATCGCGGTCTAGGACGTCCTTGACTCCCAAAATCTTGTAGAGGCGAACCCTGCCTGCCGCAGATTTTGCCTCTACATCGACGAGAAATATCTTTTGAAATGGGTTTTCTAGCTGATCAAGAATCTGTGCTTTAACTTGATCGCTTGCGAATATCAGCCTCACCGGATCGGGTGATAAAGATTCTATAATGCCACGGTCCCCTGCGGTCGAAGTAACTACTCCTCGTACTTGAAATAACGTCAGCAGTTGATCTTGATAAACCGCTTCTGTTGGGATCGGCGGCCCTAAAAATTTTTTAGCCTGATTCTGGATCGCATTGGCTTCTTGGTAGGAATAATGGTGATGATGGATTTGAATATCCCCGCCATTTACATTCAGAAACAAATTTGCGCCGCCATCTTTAGCGACCGGCTCCATCACCGAAATTGCCTGGATCGCTTCTCGCTTGGTAGGCGTTTCCCCGATGCTCCCGGGGATCAAAAAATATCGGAGGACTTGATCAAAATGACTGACGAAACCGCCCGCAAGATCAGCATGATGTAATAGCCAAGATGCCTGATCTGCCAGTGATGCTAATTCTGCAATAATGCTGCCCGCGCGAATATCGCGCACAACAAGCCTCACGTTGCTTGGCAATAATTCCAGACCCGAACACCCAACATAATCGCGGTAAGCTTCTCCGAATGCAGCAAGGGATGATGTGAGATCGAGAAGATCGACGGGTCGAGAGTTTTCCAGTTTGTAAGTTATAACTGGATCGGACCCACTCCCTTCGGGCATCAATCCTGACCTTTTTTGACCGCTGCGGCGCCGTGCTTCCGGTTCGGAACCAAAGCGTGCTTTGGCTTATCGCCAAGCGGTCTATGCGGTTCCGGCTTCGAGCTGAGGAAATGCTCCAGCACCCGGCGTTCGCGGTCGGCAATCTCTTGCTCCGACAAATCTTCTGACTTCTGATTTATCTCATCCGCATGGCCGGAATGGGGAGATTTTGGCATGGCGAAACATCACGCTCTGAGTTCTTACGCGAAAATAATAGGCGAGATCGCCATTGAGTGGAATAAAATCGAGGTTCGTCTTGATGGTCTGATTTACGATTATCTATCAATTGAGCCGGACGTCGCGGGCTTCATTTTGGCGCAACTTGGCAATCAGACGAAAGCAGACTTAGCAGTTTTCCTTATTAACAAATACGAAACGAACAAAACTGCAAAAGAAAACGCTCTATTTTGTATTGCCTTAATCAATAGACTGAGAGAAAACAGAAATATATTGGAGCACGCAATCCCGCATTTGAATTACGATAGACGCTACGTCGGAACTATAAATAAAATAGATAAAAAATACGACGCAAAAACATTCGTCGCCCCAATGACGTTACTCCAAGAGCTTTCAGCAACTATGAGGCAAGCGTTTTTCTACACCCTTCAAGTAAGAATGTGCCTCCCAAAGAACGCACATAATAGCGATGACACTTCTTGGGATGCTAAGTTGCAGGACGCTTTGATAATCTCGACATCTCAGACACGACCTCAACTACCAGATAAGATAAGCCCACTTCTGCCTCCAGAAGCTCTTGAAGGCGATCAACCCCCGCAGCGATCACCTCGTCACTCAAAACAACAGAAAAAACTTCCCCGGAAATAGGGAAAGAGGCCGGCCTGTCACGCTTCGCCGGGGTATGTTTTTGCTCCAACTTTGTCAAGTGCATAATCGCCCAAAAGCGGCAAGAACAATTCATGAACACGGAAAAACACCTGTGCGCCGCTGCTATTCAAAGCGGGCGCGGGACCGCAAGGCTCATTGCGGCGCCTCGAATCTTGCGCCAAGGGTGCTTAGCTTGTTCAGGATCCCATAATGGCCGCTGCCCCTAGAGCCTTTGCCGATCCCGCCGCGGCTGCGGCGCGGCTTCTGCTTCGGCTGGCGCTCATCCTGCTGATGGTTCTAACGCCCGTGGCAGAGCTTCTTTTCCGCGGGCCGCTTTATGTGTTCCTGCCGGTCGGCGCCTGCATTGTCATCGTCGCCGGGCGCGTGGCGCAAGAGCGTGGCTCGGGGCCGAAGCTCGCCAAACTCCTGCGCTCGCCGATCGCCGGCGCGGCTTTGTTCCTGTTTTTCTGGGCGGGCCTGTCGCTGATCTGGACGCCGTTTCCCGACGAGGCGGTGACTCGGTTCGCCAAGGCGTCGCTCACGGCGCTTGTGGTTTTTTTCGCCATCCTATCGCTGCCAGAAAAGACCAAGCCCACAAATCTCTATCTGCTGCCGATCGGCCTCGCGATCACGGCGGTTGCGACGATGGCGCTCACCTTCTTCGCGCCGCGCATGTTTTGGCAGGGCGAGACGCCCGATGCGACCTTGGCGCAGCGCTGCGTGATGACGCTCACAGTTCTGCTGTGGCCGGCGATCGGCGGGCTGGCCCTGCGCGAAAAATGGCTTCTCGCCGTGGCTCTGGCCGGGGCCGTGACAGTGGCGGTCCTCGCGACTTTTCTCGAAATCGCACTGGTGGGCTTGGCTTTGGCCGCGGTGGTCTATGCGATCGCCGCGAGCGAGCCGCAGAGGGTCGGCCAAATTCTCGGTTTCGGGCTCGCGGCCCTGGTTCTGCTCGCCCCCGCCGCGGCGCTGACGGTGCTCGCCCTGGTGAGTGTCGCGCATTTGCCGCATGTCGGCCCCGGCCTCGTCTTCGCCGATGTCATCGTGCAAGAATGGCCGCGCTTCATCACCGGCCACGGGCTCGATTTCGCGACGCGCGCGGTCGAGATCGGCGTCCTGCCGCCGGATGCTCCGAACAGCATCCTGTTCAAGATCTGGTATGAACTCGGCTTCCTCGGCGCCGTCGCCTTCGCCGTGCTGGCCGTGAGCGTCTTCATCGCTGCGGGAAACGCGCCGGTCGCGATCGCACCTGCCTTGCTCGCAGGGCTCGTCGCCGGTCTTGTCGTTGCGGTCTGGGGTGCCGAGACGACGCAGATCTGGTGGATGTCGCTCAACGGGCTGGATGCCATCGCCCTCGCGCTGATGTGCAAGGGCGCACCGCGCGCCAAGCGGCCGCTGGCGCCGCCGGCGGAGGATGCGCCGCTGGAGCCTGACGAAGAGGCCAGCGTTTTGGAGGCTTAAGCGCGTGCATCGTTAGTGGGCGACCTCTTCGCCGCTTTCGACCGGCGGCAACTGCGCCAGTTCTTCGTCGGTGAACAGACGGCTGCGCGTGAGGAAGCGGACATTCTCCGGCGATTCGAGCGAGAAGCCGGAGCCACGGCCGGGCACGACATCGATCGTGAGATGCGTGTGCTTCCAATATTCGAATTGCGATTCGCTCATATAGAATGGCGCATCGCCGATGACGCCGAGCTTCACGTCGCTCTTGCCGACGCGGAATTCGCCGTGCGGATAGCACATGGGCGCGGAGCCGTCGCAGCAGCCGCCGGATTGATGGAACATCACTGGGCCGTGGATCGCTTCGAGCTTGGTGATGAGCGCCAAAGCCGCGGGCGTTGCTGTGACACGTTCGGACAAAGCTGCCTCCCTGTTGCGCAATAGCCGCCGCGAAAACGATGAGAGCGGCGCAAGGCCGCTCTCAGAAGATTTGGGACGCTGGAGCGCAGCGTCAAGATCGGTCAGCGCGGGCTCAGAAGAAGCCCAGCGCCTTGGGGCTGTAGCTCACCAGCAGGTTCTTGGTCTGCTGATAATGGTCGAGCATCATCTTGTGATTCTCGCGGCCGATGCCGGATTTCTTGTA
>JARLIV010000128.1 GCA_031291555.1 Methylovirgula sp.
CGAGCTGCGCATATGTGGATGGCCGGCATCGCCGTCGCCGCCCTGCTGATGGCGGCGCAGAAACTCATAGAAGAGATCATCGAACGGCGTTCCGGGGTCGACATCGGGACCGCTCGCCGAATCCTTCTCCTCATAGGTCTGCGTCGCCGAAATATTGACCACCGCATCGCTGACCGACGCGGCGAGATCGGCAAAGGAATCCGGCCTGTCGCCGGCGGACGCCAGCGGCACCCCGGCAAAGCCCGCAACCAAAAGACCCGCCCCGGCCCCTGCCAACAGAATACGCCGCGCGCTGAGAAAAACAGACGCCACTTGCCGGAACGAAATCATCCACATCTCCTGCACCTAGAGCGGGATACGAAAAAGTGGAGACCGGTTTTTCGCATAAATCCTGCTCTAAGCATTTAGAAGTGAAAATTAGCCCATTGCGCGCAT
Organism: Methylovirgula sp.; assembly: GCA_031291555.1. Lineage (GTDB taxonomy): Bacteria > Pseudomonadota > Alphaproteobacteria > Rhizobiales > Beijerinckiaceae > Methylovirgula. Next base: position 436 of record JARLIV010000128.1, read on the forward strand.
GAGTTCACGCGGATTTTGAGAAAACCCGCGGTCCGAGCCTCGCGCCTCGGCCCGGCGGCTCAATGCGCGGCGGAGGACGGCGCCGTCTCGGCCTCGCCCGAGGGCACGAAGAACCGGAAAAAGGCGGATTTCGGGCTGAGCACGTAACGCGTGTTCGACGGCTTCAACCCCGCGACATAGGCCTGCATCGAGCGATAGAAGGCGAAAAATTCCGGGTCCTTGCCGAAAGCCGCCGCAAATATGCGCGCGCGCTCAGCATCGCCGGCACCGCGAGTCTGATCGGCGTCACGCTGCGCATCCGCCCTCAGAACGACCGCGTCGCGGTCCGCCTTGGCGGTGATCTCCTGCGCCTGCTCGGTGCCCTGCGCGCGAAATAGCGCCGCCTGGCGCGCCCATTCGCTTTGCATGCGGCTAAATACCTTCTCGGAAATCTGCTGCGGCAGATCGGTGCGCCGGATGCGCACATCTACAGCGGCGACGCCGAGCTTGGCGGTCTGCTGATTGACCTGCTCGCGGATGGCGCCCATCAAGGCTTCGCGCTCGCCACTGACGATCTGCGTGAGACTGGCGTCGCCGAGAACCCGGCGCACCGCCGAATTGAGGATATAGCCGAGCTGCACGTCGGCGCGATCGGTATCGCCGACCGTCTGATAGAATTTCAGCGGATCGGCGATGCGGTATCTCAGGAAAGAATCGACTTCGACGCGGGTATTGTCGGCCGCGAGCACTTCCTGCGTCGGCGTCTCGACATCGAGAATACGCTTGTCGAGCAGGACGACATTCTCGATGAAGGGAATCTTGAAATGCAGCCCCGGCTCGGTGACGAGGCCGCGCCCGGCGACCGGATCGCCGAAACGCAGGACCAGAGCCTGCTCGGTCTGGCCGACGGTGAAGACAGACGCGACCGCGACGACGATCGCAACGACAGCAACAAGGACGATGAAAAAGCCCGTCGCGCTCTTCATTTCGATCCTCCATTGGCATCGGAATTTGGCGCAAGCTGCGGCAGCGGAAGATAGGGCACGACACCCGGCCCGCCGCCCTGATCGACAAGCACCTTGTCGCTGTCGCCGAGAATCTTCTCCATCGTCTCGAGATAGATGCGCTCGCGCGTCAGGGCGGGCGCGTTCTTGTACTGCGCCTCGACCTGGGAGAAGCGCGAGGCCTGGCCGGTGGCTTCGTCGACGGTCTGCAAGCGATAGCCTTCCGCCTGCTGGCGGATCGCCGCAGCCTGGCCGCGCGCCACCGGCACGACGCGATTGGCATAGGCGTCGGCCTCGTTGCGCGTGCGGTCGCGATCCTGCTGCGCTGCGGTCACATCGCGGAAGGCGGCAATGACCTCTTGCGGCGGATCGACCGATTGCAATTGCACCTGCAGGACGAGGACGCCGGCTTTGTAACTATCGAGGATCGTCTGCATCTGATCCTGCACTTCCGGCTCGATCACCTTGCGTTCGGCGGTCAGGATGTTCTGGATCAGGCTGTGGCCAATCACAGCGCGCATGGCGCTCTCGGCCACCGCCTTCACCGTATCGTCGGGATCGGCGACATTGAAGGCGTAATTCTCGGGGTGCACGGGATCGATCTGCCAGATCACGACGAATTTTACGTCGGCGATATTCTGGTCATCGGTCAGCATCAGGCTTTCTTCCGGCAGGTCGAATGTCGCCTGTTCGCCGGTGCGCTCATCCTGGCGGGTGATGAAGCCGATGTTGATCGTATTGCGGTCCGTCACCGCGAGCTTTTGGACCGAGCCGATCGGATAGGGCAGATTGTAATTGAGGCCCGAACTCGTCTTGCCCGTATAGCGCCCGAAGATCATGTTGAGGCCGACCTCGTTGGGCCCAACCGTGTAAAAGCCCGAGAGCAGCCACAGCAACACGCCGAGGAGGCCGAGCGCGACGAGCGCCTGCCCGCCGATGCCCCCGCCCGGCAGCCAGCCCCGCAGCCGCGTCTGCGCGCGGCGCAGCCATTCCTCGAGATCGGCCTGATTGGGCCGCGGCGGCTGGCCCCAGGGCCCGGGATTGTTCGGCTTCCACGAGCCGCCGTCCTTGCCGTCATTGCTCCAGGGCATAGAAATCCTTCCTCGACGCCACCTTGCCCGCAGCGATAGCGGGGCTTCATAGAATAGTTCCCATTGCGCGAAAAGCTCGAAAAAACCCCACTCTCTTCTGTGACTTGTGTTTGATCTCGCAAAAAGACCGTTTTGTTTTTCATTATGGAGAGGATAGAGCTTGCGGAGACATGGCTGAGCACGAAGGCGTCGCCTTTTGAGCTCGCTATCGTACCTCGCAGCATCGGGCAACGAGCAAATATCGTGGCAAAATACGTCGAAATGCCGTCGATATCCTTTATCGTCGCGCGTAGTTACCCAGGCTGTGTGATCGGATGCGACAATAAATTGCCGTGGCACCTTCGAAGTGACTTGCGGCGGTTTCGAGAGATTACAACCGGCCACGTTGTGATCATGGGCAGCAAAACCTTTGCTTCGATTGGCAGACCTCTTCCCAATCGCGCAAATGTCGTACTTTCCAATGAAGTCAGAAGCAACGACGGTCCAATTGTTGCCGACGGTCCTCTATTCTGGGCGAGCAATCGCGAAGCCGCACTTTATCTTGCTGATCTGGTATCTATAGCGAACGAAAAGATTGATTTCTTCGTTATAGGAGGCGAGAGAATCTATAGTTTGTTCCTCGACGCGGACTTAATCAATAAGGTATATCTTACGGAAGTTTTTGCGGATGTCGCGGGGGATGCGTATTTCAGATACAAATTTGCGCGTGACAAGTGGCGCTTGCTGCACGAAGAGGATTTGTCCGCGAGCGAACATGACGATTACGGTTCGCGCTTCCTCATTTATGAGCGAAAAGAGCGAAGAAACAGGTTACGCTGGCTTTCTGAATTTTACACCGACAAATTGAGCAAAACGGAATGGGTAAGCCAGTACCTTAAAGAGCATCGTAGAGAGATCAACTCCTACGAACAAGCGCACCAACTTGAGTTGTTTGAATCTCAGGATTCTCTCAGCTTACAGTCGAAAATTTCTTAAGCGCAGCGCCCTCCATCCGGCAAATGGTCCATTCGGACTTAAGCTGCGCGCCTGCGCCCTGATAAAAGCGGATGGCGTTCTCGTTCCAGTTCAGTACCGACCATTCGAGCCGGCCGAGCTTTTCCGCGACGCAACGGCGGGCGATCCCGTGCAGCAGAGCGGCGCCGAGACCCTTGCCGCGAAATTCCTGGCGCACGTAGAGATCCTCGATCCAGATGCCGTGGCGGCCGACGAAACTGGAAAAAGTATAGAACCAGAGGATGAAGCCGGCCGGCGCACCATCATATTCGGCGATCTCGGCGAATACGCGGGGGTTAGCACCAAACAAGGCCGCCTTGAGCCCCGCCTCATCCGCCTGCACTTCGTGCGAC
>JARLIV010000129.1 GCA_031291555.1 Methylovirgula sp.
CCATCAAGCGTCTTCTGGTCGCCAATCGCGGCGAAATCGCCATTCGCGTGTTCCGCGCTGCCGCCGAGATGGGCATTGCGACGGTTGCGATCTATGCCGAGGAAGACAAGCTTTCGCTGCATCGCTTCAAGGCGGATGAGGCCTATCAGGTCGGCCGCGGGCAGGCGGGCGAAATACATCTCGGGGCGCTGGACTCTTATCTGTCAATTGAAGAGGTGATCCGCGTCGCGGTGATGGCGCGGATCGATGCGATCCATCCCGGTTACGGCTTCCTCTCCGAGAGTCCGGAATTCGCCGAGGCCTGCGCCGCCAATAACATTCTCTTCATCGGGCCAAGGCCCGAGACCATGCGCACCCTTGGTAACAAGGTCGCGGCGCGCAATCTCGCGATGTCCGTCGGCGTTCCGGTGATGCCGGCGACCGGCCCGCTTCCCGAGGACGATGACGAGATCAAACGCCTGGCCGCGGAGGTCGGCTATCCCGTCATGCTGAAAGCCTCTTGGGGCGGGGGCGGGCGCGGCATGCGGCCGATCGAGAGCGAGGCGAGCCTGCTCGACGCCATCAGGAGCGCCCGGCGCGAGGCGAAAGCCGCCTTCGGCAAGGATGAGGTCTATCTCGAAAAGCTCGTGCGTCACGCACGGCACGTCGAAGTGCAGCTTCTCGGCGATACGCATGGCACCTGCCTGCATCTTTTCGAGCGCGATTGTTCGATCCAGCGGCGCCACCAGAAGGTCATCGAGCGGGCGCCTGCGCCCTATGTCGATGCGGCGACGCGCGCGGCGCTCTGCGATGCGGCGCTGAAGATCGGCAAGGCGACGAATTATGTCGGCGCTGGCACGGTCGAATTCCTGATGGATGCCGACAGCGGCAAGTTCTATTTCATCGAGGTCAATCCGCGCATTCAGGTCGAGCATACGGTCACCGAGCAGGTGACCGGGCTCGACATCGTGAAGGCGCAGATTCGCGTCGCGGAAGGCGGCCGCCTCGGCCGGCTGGAGGAGACGGGCATTCCGCCGCAGGATCAAGTCCGGCTCGACGGCCACGCCCTGCAATGTCGCATCACCACCGAGAATCCGGACAATAATTTTATCCCCGACTATGGCCGCATCACTGCCTATCGCGGCGCTTTCGGCTTCGGCATCCGCGTCGACGGCGGCACGGCCTATTCCGGCGCGGTCGTCACACGCTATTACGACGCGCTGCTCGAAAAGATCACGGCTTGGGCGCCGAGCCCGGCCGAGGTCATCCAGCGCATGGATCGCGCCTTGCGCGAATATCGCATTCGCGGCGTTGCGACCAACCTCGCCTTTCTCGAGGCGGTGCTCAATCATCCGAAGTTCCGCGCCGGCGCCTATACGACGCGCTTCATCGACGAGACGCCGGAACTCTTCGCCGTGAAAAAGCGGCGCGACCGGGCGACGAAACTCCTCACCTATATCGGCGATGTCACGGTCAACGGTCATCCCGACACGCGCAATCGGCCGAAGCCGGTGGCCTATGCACGCGCGCCGGAGGTGCCGCAATTTCCGGCGCCGCCTGCGACAGTGGAAGGTTCGCGCAGCGCCTTCCTGCGGCTCGGGGCGAAGGGCTTCGGCCAATGGATGCGCGAGCAGCCGCGCGTGCTCGTCACCGATACGACGATGCGCGATGCGCACCAGTCGCTGCTCGCGACACGCATCCGTACCTATGATATCGCCGCCGTCGCCGAGGCCTATGCCAAGGGCTTGCCGCAGCTCTTCTCGCTCGAATGTTGGGGCGGCGCGACTTTCGATGTTGCCATGCGCTTCCTCAACGAGGATCCATGGGAGCGGCTCGAAAAAATCCGCGCCGCCGCGCCCAATATCCTGACGCAGATGCTGCTGCGCGGCGCCAATGGCGTCGGCTACACCAATTACCCCGACAATGTGGTGCGCTATTTCGTGCGCCAGGCGGCACGCGGCGGCATGGACCTCTTTCGCATTTTCGACTGCCTCAATTGGGTCGAGAACATGCGCGTCTCTATCGATGCCGTCGTGGAAGAAGGCGGACTGGCGGAAGGCGCCATCTGTTACACCGGCGACATTCTCGATCCTGCCCGCGCGAAATATTCGCTCGCCTATTACGTCAAGCTCGCCAAGGATCTTGAGGCCGCAGGCTGCCATATCCTCGGCATCAAGGATATGGCGGGCCTGTTGAAGCCGGCAGCGGCGAAAGTGTTGATCGGGGCGCTCAAGAACGAAATCGGCCTGCCGCTGCATTTCCACACGCACGACACCTCCGGCATAGCCGGCGCGACAGTGCTGTCGGCCGTCGCTGCCGGTGTCGATGCGGTCGATGCGGCGATGGACGCGCTTTCCGGAACGACATCGCAGCCATGCCTCGGCTCGCTCGCCGAGGCCTTGCGGCATACCGAGCGCGACACGGGGCTCGATCCCGATGCGATCCGCCGGATCAGCTTCTATTGGGAGAGCGTGCGGCAGAGCTATGCCGCGTTCGAGAGCGATCAGAGGCACGGCGCCTCCGA
>JARLIV010000019.1 GCA_031291555.1 Methylovirgula sp.
CGCTTCTGTCCTTGCAATCCTCCTCGAGAAGAAAATCCGACCGGATGGGTGGCCGCGCGGCGAGATGTGCGAAATTCAGTGCCGCGAGCCATTTGCTTGGCGAGCGATCCGGCAGCTTGCTCACGAAATCGCGCAGAATCTGCCGGTCCGAGAAACTGTTCACGGCATCGGCGTGGCTGTAATATTGGATGACGCCGAGTTCGCCAATCATGTGATATTCGCTCGCCGGCATATGGGCATTGAGCCATTCGCCGATGGCGCGATATTGCGCCACCGTTCCGAGATTGGTGTGGATCGGCATCTGCTTGCGGGCCAGAGCCGCCTCGGCGTCGATCGCCGCCCCGGCCAGAGCCAAGATCGCGGCGAGCGCGAGAGCGGTAAGGCGCCCCGTGCGGCCCTCGCGCGCGAGCACAACCAAGCCGCCCGCACCGATCAGCGCCACCGCGCTGATGAAAATGCCGTAATACCAATGATAGGGCGGCAGATTGAGCAGGCTATAGGCGGCGTAATGCACCAGCGCCAAGCCGCCGACGAGCACGAGAAGGGCGCGCCAATCTCTATTGGCCTTGGCAAGCGGCAGAGCGAAAGGAACGAACACAGCCGGCGCGAGCGAGAGGAGCGTCGCGAGCGGATATTTGAAATAATAGAGCACGAGCCCATTGGCGAAGGAGAAATCGTGCCAGGCGGCTTCCTTGCGCTTGATGAAATAGGTGTCCGGGATGGCCGAGCCGAGATAGAGCCAGGAGACGAAGCCCCAGGCACCGACGACAATGGCGAAGCCGATGAGAACCTTGCTGAAACTCAGCGCCCGCTTCTCGCAAACCATGAGTGCAAACAATGGCGCGAGCAGCAAGACGCCATCGGGCCGCGCAAGAACGAGACATCCGGCCGCGAGGCCGAGCAGGAAATAACGCTCCGCGATAGTGGCGATCACGCAGCCGAGCAGCACGGCAATGAAGAGATAGGTCTCGAGGCCCGAGGTCGAGACGAGCAGCGGATTGGTGAGCAGCGCGAGCGTGCCGAGATAGGCCCAAAGATCCGAGCCGAAGACGCGGCGCGCGATAGAACGCAACGCGAAGAAGATCGCGACGGCGAGCAGACATTCGAAGGTGTAGACCGCCCAAGTGCCAGGAAAGCCGAGCTTGATGAACCCGCTCAGCAGAAGAACGTCGAGCGGCGATGTCGCGGCATTGGAGATAAAACCGGCGTGCATGCCCCAGGCGCCGCTCGCCGCAAAGGTGCGCGCATAAGCCAGCGCGATATAGGCGTCATCGACATAAATGTCATGAAACAAAGACAGAAACGCGCAAAGGGCGAGGAGAAACGCAAGCGCCGGGGCGAGGCGCGCGGCCGGGTGGCGATGTTCGATCCGCTCCGCCATGATGCAGCATCTCGCGTGGCACAGGACGACAGGCTTGCGCGCAAAGGTCGTATCAATTCGTGTAATCGCCAATCATTAAGGCCGGGTTTTGCCAACCGGCGCCGCCGCTAGGGGGATTAAGCGGAATGGGAACCTTCTTGACGATCGGGATGGTGCTGTCCGGCCTCTTCTTCGGCTGGGCGATCGGCTCGCATTACACCGGCGCCACGATGGGCATGGCCTATGGCGCCGGCGTCGTGAAAAAGCCGATGACGGCGCTGGTGTTGATCGCCTTTTTCGTCATTCTCGGCGCGACCTTCGAAAGCCATCACGTCGTCGAGACGGTCGGCACCGGCATCATTCCCGCAGGCTCGATGACGCCGCTCGGCGGCATGGTGATGATGTTCACCGCCGCGCTGGTGACCGCCGCCAACACCTATATGAAATGGCCGGTCTCGACCTCGCAACTCGCCTGCTTCTCGGTTGTCGGCGCGGGCCTCGGCATGGGCGCGCCGGTCAATTGGTCGACCACAATCGTCTTTCTTTTCGCCACCTGGATCGGCACGCCGATCGCGAGCGCGTTGCTTGGCTACGCACTCACCCGCCTTGTCGATCTCGCCATGCGCGGACGCGCGGAGATCGCGACGCGCCTTCTGCGCTGGGTGCTGCTCGCCGGCTGCTGCTATGCCGCCTATACGCTGGGCGCCAACAACACCGGCAATGCCGTCGGCGTCCTCTTCGGGCTCAAGCTCGCGACGCCTCTAAAGGCGGGCTTTATCGGCGGCCTGGTGATGGCGCTCGGCGCCTTGACCTGGGGCCGTCCGATCCTCGAGAAAATGGGCAAGGGCATCGCACAGATCGATCTCGATATGGCGGTCGGCGCAAAATTGGCGCAAAGTCTTACCGCGCATACCGCCGCGATCCTCGGCTATCCCACCTCGATGAATCAGGCGCTGATCGGCGGCATTGCCGGGGCGAGCCGCGCCCGCGGCCTCGCCACGCTGAACCGCCGCGCGCTGGCGGAAATCGTCTTTTCCTGGTTCTTCACGCCGATCCTCGCCGGCGTCGCCTCGTTCTTGCTCTATCTCCTGGCGTCGAAGGCGCTCGGAGTCCGTTAAGCGCGCGCGCCGCGGCTGCGCCCTTCATAGAGCCAGGCGGCGATTGTGCTGGCGAGCAGGAACAAAAGCCCCAGGAAGCCAATCGCCAGCGGCGCGATGCCAATGCCCGTCACTTGCGCGGCCTCGGTGCGCTTGATCGCCGCATAATCCGAGCCGCCGTAGACCGGGCTCGAATGCATCGCCACGATGCGCGGCAGGCTCACGTCGCTGGTGCCCGCCACGCCGATGCGCCGGACCGTGCCGCCAGTCGCCTCAGCCAGCGGCCGCAGCTTCTCCGTCGTCGAGACGACCTCTTGGAATTCGCGCGGATTTTCAGGCCCGACATTGACCAGCGCGCTCAAGGCGCCGTCAGTCACCCGATAGAGCCCAAGCTCCGAGGCCTTGACCTGCGCCCGTGACAGCCCCGGCTCCGCCGGAGCGAGCTTCACAATCGTCTTCTTGCCGGACGGCGCGAAAATCTCGACCGGCGGAATTTGATCCTTCAGGCTCTGGCGCTCGATCGTCAGTTCCTCGCCATCCGCCGTGGCGCGCAGCGCCTCTTCCTCAAGCTCCGGCTCCTTCATCAGCCAATGCGCCAGGCGCCGCAGCAGAGCGAGATGCGGGCCGCCGCCCTCAAAGCCACGCGCCCAGAGCCACATCTGATCGGAGAGCAGGAGGGCCACGCGGCCCTTGTCCTCGCGCGAGAGCACAAGCAGCGGCTTGTTGTCAGCGCCGGAGAGAATGCTGGTGCCCCGGTCGACGTTCGCATCGACTTGGCGGAACCAGCGGCTCCAGGCCGGCGGCGTCTCATCCGACCCCGGCAGGCCGCGCGTCACCGGATGTTTGGCCCCGATCGCCGTGATGGCGGGGCGGAACGCCTCCTGGATGACGTTGCCGGAGGGGTCTGCAGGCGCGAGCGTGCCGAGCGGCGAATAATAGATGCCGTCCGGCGAAGCGAAGTCCGGGCCCGCGGCGATCATCAAGGCGCCGCCGGCGCGCACATAGCGCACGATGTTTTCGAGATAGACCGTCGGCAGGATCGCCTGATTGGAATAGCGGTCGAAGATGATGAGGTCGAAATCGCTGATCTTGCGGCCGAAGAGATCGGCTGTCGGAAAGGCGATGAGCGAAAGCTCGTTGATCGGCGTGCCGTCCTGCTTCTCCGGCGGACGCAGAATGGTGAAATGTACGAGATCGACATTGGCGTCGGACTTGAGCAGGTTGCGCCACATGCGCTCGCCCTGGTTCGGCTCGCCCGAGACGAGCAGCACCTTGAGTTTGTCGCGCACGCCGTCGATCGTCAGCACCGCCTTGTTGTTGAGCGCGGTGAGTTCGTCGGGCAAAGCCTCGACTTCGAGCTCGACGACATTGGGGCCGCCGTGCTCGATCTTGACCGGCACGCTGATCGTCTCGCCGATGGTGGCCGTGACGTCGGCGATGGGATTGCCGTCACGGCGCACGTGCAGCACCACGGGCTCGGTGCCGTTCGCCGTATCGAGCACGCGAAGTTCGATCGTCACATCCTTGCCGACGATGCCGAAGCGCGGCGCGGTCACAAGCTCGATGCGCCGGTCGCGCTCGCCCTCGTGCCCGGTGATGAAGGCGTGCAGCGGCGCCTTGAAGCCGAGCGCTGCGACGTTGGCCGGAATGTCATGGACGATGCCGTCGGTGATCATGAAGGCGCCGCCGATCCGCTCGGCTGGCACATCGGCAAGTCCCTCGTTGAGCGCGGAGAAAAGCCGCGTGCCGTTGTTTTCGGTATCGTCGCGGCTCGCCTCGATAACGCGGATATCGTTATGGCCGAGCGCCTGAAGCCGCCGCTTCAATTCCGCGAGCGCCTTTTGTGTCTGCTGCATTCGCTCGCCGATCGTCTGGCTGCCGCTTTCGTCGACGACGATGGCGACGACATCCTTCAGCGGCTTGCGGTTCTCCCGCACGAGCGAGGGATCGGTGAGCGCCAGCAGCACAAGGCCGAGGCCCAAAGCCCGCAGCAGCGCGCCGCGGCGTCGGCTGACGAGGCCGAGCACGGTGACGGCAAGAGCCAAAGCCGCGAAGACCCAGAGCACGGCCGGCGGCAGCAGCGGCGCGAAGGCGAGGGAAAAAGCGCTCATTCACCTTGAGAGAGACAGCACTCTGCCGGCATTTTCAAGGCTTTTTACACCCGCGCCCCGGCGCAGGGCAGAACCGCATAGGCCGAGATGCGGTGCCAGATATATCTGTCGGGCTCCTCCGTCATGCGGAAATTGGGAACCGGCGGAACCCAATAGTTCGGCTGGAGATCGGCCGGAATGACGCTGCCTTGGTAGACCGGCGTGACAACCCAGGCCGGCGCATCCGGGCGGGCGCAGAGCCGCGCGATGGCCTCGCGCGTTACCGGCATCAGCTCCGCGCTTGAAAGATTATGCACGATCGCCAGGGCTTCCTTTTCGACAAGCTTGTTGTCGATGAGGAATTGCGTGCGGTCGCGCCAGGTGCGCGCGAGCTTGGGCGAAAAGATCGTGCTGACCCCCTGCTGCGGCGAGGCCCATTGCGGACGCCCGGTCAGGAACCAGGTTTCCGTCTGGCCGCCAAGCCAAAGAATCTCGCGGTCCTTGCCGGCCAAAAGCTGCATAAGCTCCGGCGGATGGCGGTTGCTGTCGATAAGCTTCTGAAATGCGGAACGGTCGTCCCAGAAATGCCAGGCGGCGAAGGCAAGCGCCAAAGCCGCGGCGCCTTCGACGGCGTAAACGAGGCGAGACGGCCCGCGCAGGCTCAAAGCGACAGCGGCGGCCGCGATGGGAAAGGCGATATAGCGACGGTTGTTCCAGAAGAAGCCCATGCCGCCAGGGCCTTGCGCCGGAATGCTCGACAGGAAGGCCCAGAACCTTTCGATATAGAGCCCGTTGAGCAGCAGGCCATAGGCCGCAACGCCGATCCAGAC
>JARLIV010000130.1 GCA_031291555.1 Methylovirgula sp.
AGCGCGACCGGGTCTTTGACGCCGGGCAGGAGGCCGCGCTTCAACTGGCCGATGCCATGCTCGGCGGAGATGGCGCCATGATATTTGGCGACGATGCCGTGAACGAGGGCATTGACCTCGTCCCAGCGCGCGAGGAAGGCGGCTTTGTCCGCGCCGATGGGCTGCGAGACATTGCAATGGATATTGCCGTCGCCGAGATGGCCGAAGGCGACGAGCCGCGCGCCGGGGATGCGCGCCGTCACCGCCGCCTCGACCTCGCGCAGGAAGGCGGGCACCGCCGCGACAGGCACCGAGACATCGTGTTTGATCGAGCCGCCCTCATGCACCTGCACGTCGGGAATCTTCAGCCTTATGTGCCAGAGGACTTTGCGCGAGGCCGGTGCGGTGGCGGTTCGCGCCTCGGCGATGATCTCGCGCGACCGCGCCGCGTCGAGCAATTCGCCGACGCGTTCGGCAAGGCCGATGCCCTGGCTGGTGAATTCAAGCAGCGCGTAATAGGGATGCGGCGCGGGCAGAGGGTCGAGCGCGCTCGCGTCATGCTTCAGGACGAAGTCAAAGGCGATGCGCGGCAGCAACTCAAAGGTCTTGAGTTCCGTGCCGACCTTGTCTTGCGCCAGGCTCAGGAGCTGCAACGCCTTGTCGAGATCGGCGAGGCCGACGAGCGCGGTGACGGTCGCATGCGGCTTGGGGAAGAGCTTCAGCACCGCGGCGGTGATGATGCCAAGCGTGCCCTCGGAGCCGATGAAGAGATTCTTCAAGTCGTAACCGGTGTTGTTCTTCTTCAGCTTCGTGAGATCGTTGAGCACCCGCCCGTCGGCGAGCACGACTTCGATGCCGAGGACGAGATCGCGCGCGACGCCGAAGGCGATGGCGGCCGAGCCGCCCGCATTGGTGGCGAGATTGCCGCCAATCGTGCAGGCGGGCGCGGCATTGAGCGCGAGCGGGAAGTAGCGGCCGGCCGCCTCGGCCACGGCGCGCACGTCCTTCAAGGTCACGCCGGCTTCGACAGTCAGGGTGTTCGACAAAGTGTCGATCTCGCGCAGCCGATTCATGCGGGTAAGCGAGAGGACGATCTCGTCGCCGCGTTCGGAGGGCGTCTGGCCACCGACAAGCCCGGTATTGCCGCCTTGCGGCACGATCTTGATGTTGGCCGCATTGCAGAGCGTCACGACGCCCGCGACTTCCGCCGTCGATCCGGGCAGGACGATGCAGCGCGCGCGGCCATGATAAAGGTTGCGCGGCTCGTTCAGATAACCAGCCATGAGGCCGGGATTTGTGATCACATGCTCCGCGCCGACGATGCTGGCGAAATGCGCCAGCATATCGTCCGTCGCGGCCGACACGGAGGGCGTGGGGCGGCTCATACAGCATTTTAGAGCAGAGCGGCGCCGCGCGCGACTGGACAATTAGCCCAGCACATGGCCGGCGCTGTAAAGTGCTTTTTTTGACCGCATCGGATTGGTCCGAAAACCGCTTCTCACTTTTCGGTCCGGTGCTCTTAGCCCAGCAACCGGCGCGGGCGACGGGTTTTGGCGGCGCGGCGGAAAATACCGACAATTTCAAGATGCGGCGAATAGCGGAACTGGTCGATCGGCGTGACGCTCTCCAGCGCGTAGCCGCCGGCGGTCAGCAGTGCCGCGTCGCGGCAGAAGCTCTGGATATTGCAGGAGACGGCGGCGACGAGCGGCACTGTGGAGGCCGCGAGCGTGCGGGCCTGCGCCTCCGCCCCGGCGCGCGGCGGATCGAAGACGACGGCATCGAAGGCGTTCAATTCCGTGGCGGCGAGCGGGCGCAGGAAAAGATCGCGCGTCTCGGTCGTCACATCCAGCAGACCGGGCGTCGATCGCGCCGCCCTGGCCAGTGCCTCGAGCGCCGGGCCCTCGCTGTCGACGGCATGGACGCGGGCCTTTTCGGCGAGGCGCAGGCTAAAGGTGCCGAGACCGGCGAAGAGGTCGGCGATACGGCGTGCCCCTTCTAGCGCGGCGCAGACCTTTTCCGCCAGCGCCTCTTCGCCCGCCTGCGTCGCCTGGAGAAAGGCGCCGGGAGGCGGCGCGACCTCGGCCCGGCCGATGCGCAGAAGCGGCGCACGGCGCTCGATGACGCGGGCGCCGTGGTTGGCGATGCGGGCAAGGTCTTCGCTCTCCGCGACGCGGGTCAACGCCCGCGTCTCCTGCGGGTCGAGCGCGCCGTGACCGCGCAGATCGATATCGGGGCCGGTGAGCGTGGCGGTGACGGCGATGTCGAGCGGCTTGCGTGCCGCGCCGAGCGCGGCCACGAGCCTATGCGCGATCGCGGGCGCTTCCTGCATCGCCGGGGCGAGGATGGGGCAGGTGTCGAGATCGATCACCTCATGCGCCCGAGCTTGCATGAATCCAACCTTCGCCGGGCCGCGGGCCGCGAAACGCGCGTGAAAGGTCGCGCGGCGGCGGCCGGTGCCATGCGCGTCGACGAGCGGGGTGACCGGCGGCGAAAGCCCGGCGTGGCGCAAAGCGTCGAGCAGGAGGCCGCGCTTCCACGCGGCATAGGCGGCGGGCGCGAGGGCCTGCACGGCGCAGCCGCCGCAAAGGCCGTAATGCGGGCAGAAAGGCGCGATCCGGTCGGGACTCGGATGGAGGATTTCGAGGAGGTGGCCGCGTTCGCCCGCGACCTCCGCCAGGACGATTTCGCCCGCCAGGGCATAGGGCACGTAGACCGGTCCTTTCGCAGTGCGGGCAATGCCTTCGCCGCGCTGGCCGAGTCTCTCGACGCGAAGCTCTTCCATCAGGACCGCGTCGCGCCGAGGAGGAATTCGCGATTGCCGTCGCCGCCTGCGATCGGCGAGGCGATCACGCCCACGACCTGCCAGCCCGCCGCGCGGACAAACTCCGCGATCTCGTCGCAAGCGCGCTTTTGCGCGGATTCGTCCTTGACGAGGCCTTTAACGACGAAAGAAGGGCCGACCTCGAATTGCGGCTTGATCAGGCAGACGAGCCGCGCCGGGCGCGCGGTGATATCAAAAACGCACGGTAGAACAAGCTTCAAGGAGATAAAGCTTAGATCACAGGTTAGGAAATTTGGCGGCGGCTGAAAGTCCGCCTGCCTTAAGTGGCGGGCGTCCGTGCCCTCGCGCGAGACGACACGCGGATCGGCGCGCAGCTTTTCATGCAATTGGCCATGGCCGACATCGACGGCATAAACCTTCGCCGCGCCGTGGG
>JARLIV010000131.1 GCA_031291555.1 Methylovirgula sp.
GTGACAAGGCCGCCGGCTATGCTATGGAACGTGTTCTGATTGCCACTGGCGTGGGCGTCGAAGGTCTCGTCGGCGCCGAAGACGAGGTCGCCGGAGATCTTCACATCGATCGCGCCGACTTCACCTTCCTTGGTGACGAGGCCCGGGATGTGGAAGCCGATGCCCTTGTCGAGGCGGGTGAGATAGCGGTCGTCCGGAACGACGACGACGCCGTCCTTCGTATAATGACGCGGACGGCCCATCTCGGCCTTCTCGGCCTCGTGGCGGGATTTCAGCTTGGCATATTCGCCATGCGTGAGCACGCCCTTGGCGCGCAATTGATCAAGCAATTGATCGGTGACGTCCGCGCGAGCCTGGCCGATCACGGTCATGCTCATCGCCGCCGCCGCCGCAAACACGACCATCCGCGCAAGGCGGCCGTTGCGGCGAGACTCGGATGGAGTTTTTACCATTAATGTCCCCCTGAGAACTATTTATTGAGTCGAGTATTCCGGGAACTGATCCTAGAGATTTTCCCAAATCGGTCGATAGGCTCTGTGGCCATCGAACGCATTTCGCCGGGCTATGTGATAAATCCGCGACAGAAAGGCAGGGCAGTGATGCAAAAATCGCCGTGCCCATCTATGTCGCGGGCGCGAAAGGCGTAAATCCTAAAGAGGAGATTAAAGGCCGGCGCTGTCTAGAAGCTGCCCGCAGGGCGCGGACCGATCGACGGCGCGGGCCGCGCCGGGGCCGAATCATGTGAATAGCTGCTCGGCGCGCCGATGGCGGCACCGCCGCCCTGGTAGGGCACGAGCGTGTTTTGATCCATCTCCAGGCAGGTCAGCATCTCGACATAGCTCGGGATGGGATGGGGCGGGATGCAGCCGCGCCGGCTCTCGGCCTTGAACTTCGACCATTTCTGGCCGAGCTGCGTGCGCGCTTCCGTCTCGTCCAACATGCAGTTGCGAAAGGTCTCCTTGGGATCGTTCATGCCGTAGTCCTGTGCTGCGCGGCAGGTTCTCTCGATGTCGAGGACTGGAACCTGATTGAGCGAGGCGGACGAACGGCTGGCGACGGCCGGGCTCAGCAAGCCGAGGAAGACGAGAGAAGCAAAGGTGAGAATGCGCAAGGTCTGAACTCCGGCCGCCTGACTTCTTAACCTAATTCAGCGCTGCGGAACTGCAACAGTGCGCCGAAAAAGACTTGGGTAACCGCAATCCGGCGCCTGGATTCCAAGGCCGTCCGATATGTCCTAATAACGCAGGCACGGCAACAAGGATTCGATCATGCGCGGCAGACCCGGGATGTCACTCTTCTTCGGCTTCGCCTTCTGTCTTGCTCCGCTGCTCGGCGCGCAAGTTGGCGCACAAGCCGCGACCTGCCGCGATCCCCGCGGGTTCGACGCCTGGCTTCAGGATATCAAGAAGGAAGCCGCCGCCCAAGGGATTCCCCAATCGGCGGTCGATGCCAGCCTCGACGGCGTCGAATATGACCCCAATGTCATTTCGCACGATCACGGCCAGCGCGTCTTCCACCAATCCTTCGAGCAATTCTCCGGCCGGATGGTGAATGCCTACCGGCTGCGCCGCGGTGCCGCGCTGCTTCAAAAATATGCTGACACCTTCGACCAGATCGAAAAGCAATATGGCGTGCCGGGCCCGGTGATCGTCGCGATCTGGGGGCTCGAAACCGATTTCGGGGCGGTGATCGGCAATTTCCCGACCCTCCGCGCCCTGGCGACGCTGGCTTTTGATTGCCGCCGGTCGGACATGTTCACGATGCAGCTCTTCTATGCCATTCGCCTCGTCGCGCGTGGGGATTTGTCGCCGGGCGCCATGCACGGTGCCTGGGCGGGCGAGCTTGGCCAGACGCAGTTCATGCCCGACGCCTATTATAAATACGGCGTCGACTTCAATGGCGACGGCCGCATCGATCTCCTGCACGACGTGCCGGACGTGCTGGCCTCGACCGCCAAATATCTGCAGAGCTACGGCTGGAAGGCCGGCGCCGGCTGGCAGCCCGGCGAGCCGAATTTCGCCGTCATCCAGCAGTGGAACAAGGCCGACGTCTATTCGCGCACCGTCGCGCTTCTCGCCCAGAAGCTCGCCGACGGCCAGTAAGGCCCGGATCAGCCCCGTAGCTTAAATTCCGCCGCGATGGAACGCTGGCGCGCCGCCGCTGTTCCTCCATCCCCCGGGGGCGCGCGTTAACGTTTTGTTATCGCGCGACGGAGCATCCTGGGTTTGGAGGCTCTGATGGTCGAGCTTGGGCTTATCTCCTTCGTTCTCGGTGCTGCGCTCGCGGGGCGCTACCAGTTTCTCATCCTGGGCGTCGTCACCTTCGCCGGGCTCGTCGCGATCGCGGCCTTCGCTCATGCGGCGGCGCTTTCGGTGATGAGCAGCCTGCTCGCCGGGCTTTTGTTCGCGATTTGCCTGCAGTCGGGCTATCTCGTCGGCACCCTGGTTTTCGACCTGTGCGCACCGCTGGTCAGAGCGCCAGCGCCGGTTCGCGCGCAGCGCCACTGGCACTAGAGATTGCGCTAAATATCAAATTTACGCCTGGCGGTTCTGCAGCGAAAAACGGATGAGGTCCGTCGTGCGCTCGAGGCCGAGCTTTTCCTTGAGCCGCGAGCAGGAATTCGCCACCGTCTTGTAGGCGATGCCGAACGTATTGGCGATTTCGAGCAGGCTCTTACCTTCGCCGAGCAGGCGCAAGATCTCCATTTCGCGATTGCTGAGCTTTTGCAGCGGGTCTTCCTCGTTCGAAGCGGAGAAGACAAGCTCGTTGGCGGCTTCGCGGTCGACATAGCGCTGCCCGGCGGCGACGCGTTTGACGGCGGTGACCAATTCGTCGGCCGGCGCGCTCTTGCTGACATAGCCCGAGGCGCCGCCGCGCAACGCGCGGGAAACGTAGCCTGCCTCAGAATACATGGTGAACATGACGATGCGCGTCGTCTTGTTCTCGTTCTTCAGCCGCTGCAGAAGCTCGAGCCCGCTGCTGCCGTTGAGATTGATATCGAGCACGACGATGTCGGGCGACTCGCTACGCAGTTTCGATAAGCCCTGCTGGGCGGTGCCGGCCTCGACGACCTCGGAGCCGGGGATGGTGCCGAGCAGCCGCCGCACGCCTTCGCGGACAATCCCATGATCGTCGATCACCAGAATCTTCATTGCGCGGCGATCCCCTGCACGAATTCGGCTTCATCCTCGCCGGGCAGCGGCAGGCGGGCGGTCACGACGACGCCGGGCCGGTCGCGGCGGTTTTCGACCGTCAACGTGCCGCCGAGCAAAACGGCGCGCTCCTTCATCCCGATCAACCCGAATCCCCCCGAAGCATTATTGGCATCGAAGCCGCCGCCGTCATCGGCGATGCGCGCGACGAGAAAGCCGCTGGCGTAAAGCTCCTCGATCGAAACCTCGATGCGCGAGGGCCGCGAATGTTTCACCGCATTGTTCAGGCTTTCGCGGACGATGCTGTAGAGCGCGCCGTCGACGCGTGGCCCCCAGGTCCGGTCGGGCGTGTTGACCTTATACGCAATCTCGGGGCGCCGCGTCTTCCAATAGGAGACGAGATTGTCGATGGCGCTGGCGAGGCCGAGCGCATGCAGGCCGGAGGGGCGCAGCTGGCCGAGGATGGCCTTGACGTTGCGCTTCATCTCGGCGACGGCGCCGCGGATGGCGTGGGCGCGCTCGACGATCGCGGAATAATCCTTCGTCTGCGCCAGCTCGCGGATCGTCATCGCATCGACGTCGGCGGAAAACAGTAGCGGGCTCACGTCGTCGTGCAGATTGCGCGCGAGTTCGATGCGCTCTTCCTCCTGCACGGTTTCGAGCTGTTCGTGCAGGCGGTGGTTGCGGTGCTCCATCTCGGTCAGTCGCACGGCCATCTCGTTGAATCCGGCGCTGAGCTTGGCCAATTCGCGCGGCGCGAAGATTGGCACGCGCGCCCGGTAGTCGCCATTGCCGATCCGCGCGAAGGCATGCGTCAGATCCTCAAGCGGGCGCAGCGCGCGGCCGAGCATGAAGTAAAGCACGAGCAGGCAGGTGCTGGCGAAGATCGCGAGCAGGAACAGGAGATTCTTGGCGTCGTCCCAAAGCCCGGCGACGTCATTATGCGCGTCGGTCTCGAGCCGCAGGGTGCCGGCGCTCTTCAAGGCCGGCGGCAGATCGACAATCGCGACATGCGGCGGGGCGGCGAGAACCTTGAAGAGGAATGGCGGGACGCGATGTGCCGGCGGCGGCAGGATCGAATGCAGCAGGCTGTCATCGGCCCGCTGCAAGACGGCGCGGACATTCCGGTCACCGTTGAAATTGGCGACAATATGCTCGAGCCGCCAGCTCGGCTGCGTGATGCCGTCCGACTCGTCGGCGGCATTGGCGACGGCCCGCTGCCCGGCGGCGAGCGCGGCGCTCATATCCCCCTCGACCTTTTCGTAGGTGCGCCAGAAGACCAGAAGCGTACTTAGCGCCAGGGTCGCGAGAAAAATGGCGGCGATAGAGCGTACGAGCAGGAGACGCAACGGCAACGAACGACCCTCGCAAGCAGCCGCCGGGAAATTCTCCATCTGGCGGTCCTACCCTGCCTTATAGCAGGTTGGCGCGCCGCGGGTATTCCCCAATTTTGCCGGAAGGTGAAGGCTGGGGCCGCTACTCGCCGATGATGTAGGCAATGCTGTCGGCGAGATCGCTGAGACCGTCGAGCTGGTCGCTGTTGCTGAGAATCGAGACGGAGAACCATCTGCCATCCTTCTGGCGGACGATCTCGTTATAGGACGTATAGCCGGGAACAGAGCCGGAATGGCTGAAGACGGTGCTGTCATCCTTTTCCTCGCAAAACCAGCCCATGCCGTAATAGAGGGTGGGCGAAACCCGCGCCTGGCCCGAGAGCATGGCGTCGCGCACGTCCGGCGGCACGATCTTCGGGTCCATCAGGGCCTTGTCCCAGGCGAAGAGGTCGAGCGCGGTGCTCACCGCATCGGCGCTGCCCTTCAGCCAGTCCGGGTGAGTGAAGGCCGGCCGCTGGCGGCGGCCATAATCCGGGAGGGCCCATGTCGCCGATTGGACCTTCAGCGCCGCCGAGATCGGCGCCGGCAGGGCCGAGGCATCGGGGTCGAAAGTGGCCTGCTGGTCGTCGATGAACCGCGTGTTGACCATGCCCGCCGGCTTGAAGATCCGCTGACGCAGCAGGTCGTGATAAGCCTGAGGACGGGTCTCGCCGGGCGTCTGGCTTTGCTCCATCAACTCGGCGAGCAGGAAGTAGTTGGTGTTGCTGTAGTCGAAATCATCCGATTGCGGGGATGGCGGCTGCGTTTCGATATCGTGGAACAGGACGCTGGCGCTGATTGGCTGCCAGGGGTTGGCCCCGTCCGGCGGCCGGCGGGTGAA
>JARLIV010000132.1 GCA_031291555.1 Methylovirgula sp.
GTGAATTGCTTGGTCAGCGAGCCGAGGCGGAATTTGCCGCTCGGGCGATGCGCGATGTTCCATTCGCGGTCGGCGAGGCCGAAACCCTGCCGCAGCAGGGGTGCGCCGGCCTGCGCGACGAGAATAGAGCCCGCGAAGAGATCGGCTTCGACGAAAGGCGCGACGAGGCGCGCGGCGGCTTCGGCGTAATGGACGGATTTTGGCATCTATCCCGCCTGCAGCAATTTCACCGCCGCCTCGCGCTCGAAGAGATGCAGCAGGACGAGCAGTGCCCTGCCGTGCGCGCCTTCGAGATGCGGATTGGTGGTGAGAATGTTCTGCGCCTCGGCGCGGGCGAGCTTCAAGAGGTCGGCATGGACATCGAGTTGCGCGAGCTTGAAGCCGGGCAGGCCGGATTGTTGCGTGCCGAGCACGTCGCCGCCGCCGCGCAGGCGCAAATCCTCCTCTGCGATGCGGAAACCGTCGTCGCTCTCGCGCATGATCTCGATCCGCGCCTTGGCGGTTTCGCCGAGCGGCGGCTTGTAGAGCAGAAGACAGGTCGATTGCGCGCGCCCGCGTCCGACGCGGCCGCGCAATTGATGCAATTGCGCCAGGCCGAAGCGCTCGGCATGTTCGACGACGATGATCGTGGCTTCGGGTACATCGACCCCGACTTCAATCACGGTGGTCGCGACGAGCACCTGCGTCTCGCCCTTGGTGAAGGCGGCCATGGCCTTGTCGCGATCGGCGCTCTTCATCTTGCCGTGAATGAGGCCGACCCGTGCGCCGAAAATCTCCTTCAGCGCGGCAAAGCGCTCCTCGACCGCCGCGACGTCGAGCGCCTCGCTCTCGGCGACGAGCGGGCAGATCCAGTACGCTCGGGCACCGCTCGCCACAGCGCTTTGCAGCCGCGCGACGACCTCGCCGATGCGGTCGAGCGGCAGCGCGCGGGTTTCTATCCTTTGCCGCCCCGGCGGTTTCTCGCGCAAGGTCGAGACATCCATATCGCCGAAATAGGTGAGGACGAGCGTGCGCGGAATGGGCGTCGCGGTCATCACCAGAATATCGGCGCCGGCTCCTTTGGCGCCGAGCGCGAGGCGCTGATGCACGCCAAAGCGATGCTGTTCATCGACGACGGCGAGCCCGAGGTCGGCAAAGGCGACGCTCTCCTGAAACAAGGCATGGGTGCCGATGACGATATCGATCGCGCCTTCGGCCAGCGCCGCGAGCGTGCGGGCGCGTTCCGCGCTCTTGTCGCGGCCGGTGAGCAAGGCAATGCGCAGGCCGGCCGGCTTCGCATATTTGGCGAGCGACTCGAAATGCTGGCGGGCGAGCACTTCGGTCGGCGCCATCAAAGCCGCCTGGCGGCCGGCCTCGACGACCTCGGCCATCGCGAGCAGCGCGACAATTGTCTTGCCCGAGCCGACATCGCCTTGCAGTAGCCGTAACATGCGCGCCGGCGTGGCGAGATCGGCGCGGATTTCGGCGAGCGCGGCCTCCTGCGCGCCGGTCAAGGCGAAGGGCAGGGCGGTGCGGATCGCGCCGCTGCGCGTGCCGTCGCCCTTGTGGCTGCGCCCGGCCGTGCGGCGCAGATGCGCGCGCGTTAAAGCGAGCGCCAATTGATGCGCCAGCAGTTCATCGAAGGCGAGGCGCAGCCGCGCCGGCGCGGTCGGCGCGATCGCCTCCGGCTCGGGCGGGTGGTGCAATGTCGCGAGCGCTTCGGCGAAGCCCGGCAGGTTCGGCGGCTTGGCGCGGCTCTCAGTCAGCCAATCCGGCAGTTTCGGCGCGCGCGCCAGAGCCGCGCCGATGATCTTTGCCAGCGCGCGCGGCGCGAGCCCCTCCGTCAGCCCGTAAACCGGCTCGACGAGCGGCATTTGCGCGAGGCCTTCGGCATCGACCACGCGGTCGGGGTGCACCATCTGGAGATGCCCGTCCCAGAGTTCCAGCTTGCCGGAGATGAAGCGCCGCGCCCCGACCGGCAGGGCCTTTTCGATCCAGGCGGGATTGGCGAGGAAGAAGACGAGGAGAACGTCGCCGGTCTCGTCCTCGACCAGCACCTTGTATGGCGCGCGCGAGCGCGGCGGCGGCGCGCGATGCTCGACCACTTGCGCTTCGATCAGCACGATCTGATCGCGCGGAGCGTCGGCGATCTTGGCGCGGCGGCGGCGGTCGATTGTGTTCGTGGGCAGGTGAAACACGAGGTCGATGACACGCGTGCCCTCGCCCGCCCCAAGCAATCGGTCGAGCAGCTTGGCGATCTTCGGCCCGACTCCGGCAAGGCCAGCCGCCGGCGCAAACAGGGGATCGAGGATCGAGGGGCGCATTGCGCCGTCATATACGATTGGGATGGCGGACAGAATGGGGCACTGCTACAGGCGGGTATGGACCAAGCCGTGCGCCAGAAGCCCAAGGCCCCGCGCCGCAGCCGCGGCCCGGCGGCGGCGCTGCTCGCCTGGTATGACCGCCAGCGGCGCGATCTGCCCTGGCGCGCCAAGCCGGGCGAGACGGCCGAGCCTTATCTCGTCTGGCTCTCCGAGATCATGCTGCAGCAGACGACGGTCGCGGCGGTGAAGCCCTATTTCGACGCCTTCCGCCGCCGCTGGCCGGATGTCGCGGCTTTGGCGGCTGCGCCGGTCGAGGCGGTGATGCAGCAATGGGCGGGGCTCGGCTATTACGCGCGGGCGCGCAATCTCCATGCCTGCGCCCAGGCGGTCGTGGCGCGGCATAGCGGGCAATTTCCGGCGACGGAAGCGGAGCTGCGGCAATTGCCCGGCATCGGGCCCTATACGGCGGGGGCGATCGCCGCCATCGCCTTCGGGCAGAAGACGGTCGCGGTCGACGGTAATGTGGAGCGTGTCATCGCACGGCTCTACGCGATCGAGACGCCGCTGCCGGCGGCTAAGCCGCTCATCACAGAGTACGCGCGGGCGCTACTCGATCCTGACCGGCCGGGCGATTTCGCCCAGGCTTTGATGGATCTTGGCGCGACAATCTGCACGCCGCGCCGGCCGCTCTGCGGCCTTTGCCCGCTCAAGGCTTTCTGCCTGGCGGCAGCGCGGCCCTCGCCGGAAGATTGGCCGCGCAAGGCGGCCAAGCCGGCGCGGCCGCAGCGGCGCGGTGCCGTGTTTTTTCTGCGCTGCGGCGAGGCACTTTTGCTGCGCACGCGTCCGGCGCAGGGCCTGCTCGGCGGCATGAGCGAATTCCCAGGGACGCAGTGGAGCGCGGATTACAACCCGACGAATACATTGCGTGACGCCCCGATGATCGCCGATTATCATCGCCTCGAGGTCACGGTCGCGCATCAGTTCACGCATTTTAATTTGACCCTCGATATTTTCGCCGCGGACGTCCCTCACAGCGCGAAGGCGCCGCAGGGTTGCCGCTGGGTCAGCGATATCGAGGCCGAGGCTTTGCCGAGCGTCATGCGCAAGGTTGTCGCCGCAGTGAGGAGCAGCGGATGGTGAGAGCGGGCAATGCGACGAGCGTCGAGGCATGTCGTTGAGCGGCCGGGCGCGACTGACCGTTGAACTCACCGAAGGTGCGTTTCGCGTGTCGAGCGGCGAGAGGCGCCTCACGATCTATGCCGTGAAGGATTTGCCGGATGTCGAAGAGCCGGCCGATTTCGTCATCCGCCTCGACGAGATTCTCAGTTGGGACCCGCCGCACGAGGACGAGGAGATCGCGGTCGAGGATCTGCAAAGGATCGCCGCCGGCATCACCGAGGAATGTGAGCGGCGGGGGCTCTCCGTGGCATTCGAATAGCGCGTTGCTTACAATCCCGGCAGCGCCGCGGTGAGCGGCAAGGGTGGCTGCGGCGGAAAATTATCTTCCCAGCCGCCGCCGAGCGCCTTGTAGAGCGCGACGATATAGGTCGAAACATTGGTCGCGCTTTGTGCCGCTTGCTGCTGCGCGGAAAGAAGCGTGCGCTCCGCATCGAGCACGGTGACGAATTGCTCGACACCGTCGCGGTAGCGGCTGCGGGCGAGGTCGAGCGCCTTGCCGGCGTGCTCGACTTGCTGGAGCAGCTCGCGGTGACGCGCAGCCTCGGTACGGTAGCCGACGAGGGCGTTGACCACGTCGTGCCAGGCTTTCAGCACGGTCTCGTGGAAATTGATCCAGGCTTCCTGCTGCTGCGCAGTGCGCAGATTGAGCGTCGAGGTCAGCTTGCCGCCTTCAAAGAGGGGCATACTCACGCTCGGTCCCAGATTGTATTCGAGCGATGCGCCTTTCCAGAGGCTCTTCAGATCGAGCGCCTGAAAGCCGACAGTGCCGTTGAACGAAACGGTCGGATAGAAGGCCGCGACCGCGACGCCGATATCGGCCGTGGCTTCGTGCAATTGCGCCTCGGCCTGGCGGACATCCGGACGTCGGCGGGCGAGGTCCGAGGGAATGCCGACAGGAATGCGCGGCGGCGGCGGCGGGATCGCGCCAGGCGAGACGAGTTCGGCGGCAAGACCGCCGGGCGGCGCATCGAGCAGGAGGCTCAGGGCGTTGATCGCCTCGGATTCCTGGCGTTCGAGATCGGGGATCGTGGCACGCAGCGAGTCGACCTGCGCCGCCGCGTTCTCGACGTCGAGGCCAGTGACGACACCGGTCTTCTCACGGTCCTTGGTGATATCGAGAATGTCGGTCTCGGTTTTAACATTGTTGCGGGCGATCCGGATCTGCTCCTGAATTCCGCGGAGCTGAATGTAATCGCGCGCCACTTCCGCTAGCGCCGAGACGAGCGCGCCGCGGCGCTGGTCGGCCGCGACATCAATATCGGCGTCGGCCGCTTCGACCTGACGCCGTACGTGCCCCCAGATGTCAAGTTCCCACGAGGCATCGAAGCCCTGCTGAAACAGGTTGAAGGGCGCGAGCGCACTGGGGGGGACTTGATTGCCGGCGACACCCTCAATGACGCTGTTGCTGATCTGGTAGCGTTTATAGGAGCCGTTGTCGTCAAGCGTGGGGAACAGTGACGAGGCCGTGGCGCCGCGCTGATAGCGGCTTTCGGCGAGCCGCACGGTCGCGGCTTGGACGTCGAGATTGGCGATGGCGACACGGCGCTCCAGCGCGATCAGCTCGCGGTCGTGAAACAGCGCCCACCAATCGGGATCGACCGGCGCCTCATCGGTGCGGGTGGAAACGACTGGCTTGTGCGTGGCAGCGGCAAAAAACGAGTTCTGCGGCAGCGACGGATCGGGCGGCACAAAATTCGGCCCAACGGCGCAGCCGGCCAAAAGCGACGCCAGCGAAATGCCGGCTATCAACCGTGAACTTTTCACGAAGCTACCCCCGCAAACCCTTTATTTAAACGAATCGACGCCGTGCCAAATGGCGTTTTGTGCGATCCGCAGACTTTGTCGTTCTGTGTGTCTCCCGCGCCGCAGACGCGCTCAATGGCCGCCCCCTCCGCCGCGGCCGCCCTTGATCGGCGAGAGCATGAAACAGAGCGGCACCAAGGCGAAGGCAACGATGGCGCAGCCCTTGAACACGTCGGAATAGGCCATCACCGCCACCTGCTTCAGGAAGTCCTGGTAGGCGTGTCCGAGCGCCATCTGGTACGCCTGCGCCGCCGGATGGCCCAGGGCCTCGAGCGAGGCCTGATAACGGGCGATCAGATCTCTGAAAGGTTGCCAGAACGGGTTCGCCCATTGCGAAAGATAAGTCTGGTGCAACTGCGAGCGCTGCTGGATCATCGCGGTCGATGTCGCGATGCCGATCGAGCCCGCGACATTGCGGAACATCGAGAACAGGGCCGTCGCGTCGCCGTTCAATTCGCGCGGCAGCGTCGAATAGGTGATGGTGCTGATCGGCACGAAGAGAAAGGCGAGGCCGACGGTCTGCGACGAGCGGATCATGACGAGCCGCAGATAAGTGATGTCGAGCACCAGCTTGGAGGAGAAGATGAAGGCGACGCCGAGGAGGAAGAAGCCGATCGCCACGATATAGCGCGTCTGCATCACCGTCATGAGCCGTCCGACGAGCGGGATGAGCATGATGATGATGAGACCGCCGGGCGACAGGATCATGCCGGCCCAGGTCGCCGTATAGCCGAGCACCTGCTGCGCGAATTGCGGGATGATGACGGACGAGGCATAGAGGATGGCGCCGACGCAACCAATCATGATGCAGCCGCCGGCGAAATTCTTGTCCTTGAAGATGGCGAGATGGATGATCGGCCGCTTGGCGACGGAAAGCCACACCGCCGAGCCGACGAGGCCGGTGACCGACAGCATTGCCATGATGACGATGAAGCTCGAGTTGAACCAATCGGCATCCTCGCCGCGGTCCATCATTACTTCGAGACAGCCGAGACCGAGCGCGATGAGGCCAAGGCCGATACCGTCGATCGGCCGCGGCTCGCGTTTCACCCAGGGCGGATCCTGAACCAGGATATAGACAAGGAGAACAGCAATGATGCCGACCGGCACATTGACGAAGAAAATCCAGCGCCAGGACGTCGAATCGGTGATGAGACCGCCAAGCGTCGGGCCAATCACCGGTCCGACGATGGTCGCGATCGCGGTGAGGCCGAAGGCGGCGCTGCGTCTGGCGGGCGGAAAATAATCGAGAATGATGGATTGCTGGTTCGGCTGCAGGCCGCCGCCGAAGAAGCCCTGCATCAGCCGGAACAGAATAAGCTGCGGCAGGCTCGCGGCGATGCCGCAGAGAAACGAGCAGACGGTAAACATCGCCAGGCAGATGATGAAATAGCGCTTGCGGCCCAGCAGGCTGCCGAGCCAGCCCGAGATTGTCAGCACGATGCCGTTGGCGACGAGATAAGAGGTCAGCGCCCAGGTCGCTTCGTCATTGCTCGAGGAGAGGCTGCCGGCGATGTGCGGCAGCGCGACATTGACGATCGTCGTGTCGAGAATCTCCATGAAGGCCGCGAGCGTGACGACGATCGCGACCGCCCAGGGATTGTGCCGCGGCTCCCAGCCGAGGCTGAACGGATCCTGCGGCGCCGCGGCGGGCTTCGGCGGCACGGGCTCTGCGGACGCGGCCGCGCCGCGGCGAGCCCCGGGCAGTCTGAGCGTCTGCTCCGCGCTCATTGCACTTTCACGCTCGGATCCACGGAGAGGCCAAGCGACAAGGGCCACTTCGGATCGAGACTGGAGTCGATGTCGATCTTCACCGGAACGCGCTGGACGATCTTGACGAAATTGCCCGTCGCGTTTTCCGGCGGGAAAGCGCTGAAGCGCGATCCCGTGCCGAGCTGGACCGAATCGACATGGCCCTTGAGCTTGAGATCGGGATAGGCGTCGATGGAGATCGTCGCCGGCTGGCCGGCACGCATCTTGGCGAGCTGGCTTTCCTTGAAGTTGGCCGTCACCCAAACCTCAGGGGAGACCAGTGAAAAGATTTGCTGGCCGGGCGTTACATAGGTGCCGACCTCGACATTGCGCTTGGTGATCCAGCCGTCCTGCGGCGCCACGACGACGGTATAGGACAGGTTGAGCAGCGCCTGGTCGAGCCTGGCTTTCGCCTGGTCGATCTGGCCGTGGAACTGCGCGACCTGCGAAACGACCTGGCCGATGCGCTGTGGCACGGGGGTCGCCTGCTCGACTTGCGCTTGCGCTTGCGCGACTTGTGCTTCGGCCTGCCGCAAGGCGGCTGTTGCGGCGTCGACCTCCTGTTGCGTCGTCGCGCGCGACGGCAGTTCCTTCTGCCGATCATAATCGGCCTGCGCGCGCACGAGCAGCGCCTGAGCCGAGGCCAGTTGCGCCTTGGCGGAATCGAGCTGTGCCGGGAAGTTCTTCTTCGCCACCTCGGCGGCATATTGCACGCCGGCATATTCGCCTTCGGCTGCCGCCAGATTGGCCTTGGCGTTCTCGACATCGATCACATACTGACGGTTGTCGATGTGGATCAGCGGCTGACCCTTCTTCACAAATTCGTTATCGGTCACGTCGAGCGAGACGACATTGCCCGAGACCTGCGGCGCGATCGACACGGCGCGGCCGTCGATGAAAGCATCGTCCGTCGTCTCATAATCGCGGTTGGCTAGCCAATATTCATAGGCCGTGAAACCGAGGCCGCCGAACAGCAGAATGAGAACGATCCCGACCGTCGGGCGGCGCTTCTTGGCCGGCGCCGCAGACTTCGTCTCGGGCAAAGGCGCGGCTTGCAATGGCGCGCCTTGAGTGGAGCCGTCCTCAGCGATGGGGAGATCGGTGTCGGAGCGCGATTTGGCCATGGCGGTGCACCGCAGCGTTTGGGCAGAAGATAGTCGTCCCACACGGATTTTGCCTCAGCGTATCCGGTGGACAATTGTTTGAAATTCGGGCTTAACCGAACTGAATAGTTCGTATATGGTGGGCCTCACTTGATGTCAACCGAAGGGCCCCGAAGAATCATGTTGAGGATGAGGCGAGTTCCGCGCGGCGAGAAGCGGCGTGATGAAATTGCAGCCGTTGCCGAAAGCGTTTTTCTGGAGCTTGGCTTCAATGATGCAACCATGCAGATCGTCGCCTCGCGGGCCGGCGCCTCGAAGGAGACGCTTTACCGTCACTTCGGCAGCAAGGAGGGGCTGTTCTCGGAGGTCGTGCGCAGCAGGAGCGAACGCATCTACCGCAGCGTAGAACGCGAGATCGGCCAGCGCAACGATCCGCGGGAGGTTTTGCGGGAACTCGGGTTTAATTTGCTGAATATGCTCCTCAGTGAAGACCCGCTGTGCTTCTTTCGCATCGTCATCGCCGAGGTCCAGCGCACGCCGGAACTCGGTCGCATCTTCTTCGAGCAGGGTCCCCACCAGCTCATGAAGGATGTGGCCGCCTATCTCGAATATGCCACAGGGCAGGGCATGTTGAACTGCCCTGAGCCGGTCCTCGCGGCCAGGCTGTTCCTTGGTTCCGTCGTCGCCAACCGGCATATCATCAAGCTGCTGGTGCCGGATTTCGAAGAAATCACCGAGGAGGTGATCCGCCGTCATGTCGATGCGGCGGTGTCGATGTTCATTGCCGCCTATGGGCCGAAGCCCGGACAACAGGACTCCGCCCCCGCGGCGCTTGAGCACAGCCATGCCTGAGGAGGCATCGCGCGCCGCGCTGGCGCAGCTTTTGCGCTGGTATGCCGATATGGGCGTCGATCTCGCCGTCGACGACGCGCCGCACGATCGCTTCGCCGAATCACAAAATCTTGAACGGGCGCCAGCCGTCCAGCCCACGCCGCGCCGCGCCGCGCCGATCCCAACACGCACGCCTGCAAGCGCACCGCCCCCGTCGCCACTCGCCGGCATCGCGGAGGCGGCAAAGGCGCGGACGCTGGAGGAATTGCAGGCGGAGCTTCTGGCCTTCGAGGGCTGCGGCCTCAAGGCGACCGCGACGCAGCTCGTCTTCGCCGACGGCAATCCGCAAGCCGATATCATGTTCGTCGGCGAGGCGCCGGGCGCGGACGAAGATCGCATCGGCCGGCCCTTCGTCGGCCGTGCCGGGCAATTGCTCGACAAGATGCTGGCCGCGATCGGTCTCGATCGCACGCAAGTCTACATCGCCAATGTCGTGCCCTGGCGTCCGCCGGGCAATAGGACGCCGACGCCGCTGGAAACAGGCGCCTGCCTGCCGTTCACCCGCCGGCAGATCGAACTCGTCGCGCCGAAAATCCTCATCTGCCTCGGCGCGCCGTCGATGCAGACGCTGCTCGGCATCAAAGAGGGGATCATGCGCAGCCGCGGCCGCTGGATGGCATATGACCGCGCCGGCACGACCATTCCGGCCATGGCCATGCTGCATCCCGCCTATCTGCTGCGCCAGCCCTCGCACAAGAAATTCGCCTGGCAGGACTTGCGCGAATTGGCCAAGAAAATGCGCGAAATCTGAGCCTGCTTTGGCGGCCCGGCTTTATCTGAAAATTGACAAGAGCTTCAGCTCGGCGCGCGCTGTGTTTCCCGGCGCACAGCGAAGATTTGCGCGCGAGAAGAACGTGATAAACTGCAGCTATAAAAGGACAGGGAGCCGCGCGTATGGAATGGGAGAATTTTCGTCGCTCGGACAATGTCGAGGACCGGCGCGGCGATGGTGATTCCGGCGATATGGGCGGCGGCCTCTCCTTGCCCGGCGGCATCGGCGCCGGCCATCTCGGCCTTGGCGCGATTATCGTGCTCGGCTTGATCGGTTGGGCGCTCGGCATCGATCCGCGCGTGCTCATCGGCGGCGCCGAGATGATCCAGGGCGGCGGTCAAGGCAGCCAGAGTGCGCAAAATGCGCCCGCGCCGCAGAGCCAGGGCACGACCGGGGTGTCGAAGGATCAGATCGGCCAGTTCGTCGCCGCCGTTCTGGCGCAGACCGAGGATGTCTGGTCGCAAGTTCTGCCGGCGCAGAAGGGCATCCAATACGAGCGGCCGAAGCTTGTCATGTACAGCGGCTTCACGCGCTCGGGCTGCGGCGGCGCCGCGGCCTCGATGGGCCCGTTCTATTGTCCCGTCGACAAGAAGGTCTATCTCGACACGTCCTTCTTCCGCGACATGCAGACGAAATATGGCGGCGGCGGCGATTTCGCCTATGCCTATGTGATCGCGCATGAGATCGGCCATCACATTCAGGATCAGCTCGGCATCCTCACGAAAGTGCAGACGGCGGAACAGAACGCCGACAGCCGGGCGCAGGCCAATGCACTTTCGGTGCGCATTGAATTGATGGCCGATTGCCTCGCGGGCGTCTGGGCCAACAATGCGCAGTCGGAATATCACGTCATCGATCAGGGCGATGTCGAGAAGGCGATCGCGACGGCGCAGGCGATCGGCGACGACCGCTTGCAGAAAGCGACGCAAGGCTATGCGGTGCCGGATTCCTTCACCCACGGCTCGGCGGCGCAACGCGTGCAATGGCTTGAGACCGGGCTCAAATCCGGCCAGATCGATTCCTGCAATACGTTCGCGCAATAGCGCATGAGCCCCGAAAAGTTGCAGACTTTTCGGACAGGCTCATGCGCCGCTTTAAGAAATGTAAGCCCCGAAAAGTTGCAGACTTTTCGGACAGGTTCATGCGCCGCTTTAAGAAATATGAGCCCCGAAAAGTTGCGAGACTTTTCGGCAAGGTTCATGCGCCACTTTAGGAAATATGAGCCCCGAAAAGTTGCAGACTTTTCAGTGGCTCATGCTGCGGGGCTCAGATCACCGCGCGCAGGCGGATCTGGCTCGCGGGCCGCGCCCGCGTCGCTTTGACGAGGCTGGCAAAGTCCGGCCCTTTCACGTTGAGGCAGAGCCGCCGCGGCGCGAGCAGTGCCGCCGGCCGCACAAGATGCGTCAGGATTTTCTCGATCGGCCGTGCCGCGGCGCCGCGCATCAGCCAGCCTTGGTTTTCGGCCTTGCCGAACCGCAATAGATCCTCGATCGCCTCGGCGAATCCGGTTTCGGGCACATAGCCGGCGCGGACGATGAAGACATGGGCCGCGCGGCTGGCGGCGAGGGCGTGGGCGATGCCGTCGGCCTCGGATTTGGCCTCGAAAAAGGCGCAGCCGGCATGGTCGGCGATATAGCCGAGCCTCATCTGCGGCGGGCCGACGAGAATGGCTTCGCGCACCAGGCCGCGCACCGCGGCGCCGACGAAGGCCGAGAGTGTTCGCACCACGGCTTCCGCGGTCTGCGCTTCCGTCGCGCCGCCGGCGGCGGGCATCGGGCAGAGAACGATCAGGGAAATCATCGCCGGAGCTCAAGCCTCTTCTGGATTTCGCCTGCGCGCGATTGACATCTCTCTATTTGTTCCGTTATTGTTCTCATCATGTTCCTTTATTGAGCCGTCGCAAATGGCCGCTAAAGTCCATCCGCAGTCCAGAACGCAGCCGAGGTCTCGTACCGAGATCCAGAGCAAGGTTTCCACTCCTGGCGAAGCAGACCGCCGTGTAGCCCAAGCGGCGGCGCCTTCGCTTCGGCCGCCGCGCGTCTTCGATCCCGCCCCCAGGGTCGAAGATGCGCGGCCTCTTATGCCGCGACGTGGGCGTGGCGCGCAATCCAATGTCAGCGGCCGTTTCGAGCCGCTCGCCTATGCCCCCGTCGATGATGGCTGGGCGGCTGACGAGCTGCCGCCGCTCAAGACAATGGTGACGCTTGAACGGGCGAAGACGATCATCACCCGCAACGATTCGCCGGACATCTCCTTCGACCGCTCGATCAATCCCTATCGCGGCTGCGAGCACGGCTGCATTTATTGCTTCGCCCGGCCCACCCACGCCTATATGGGCCTGTCGCCGGGGCTCGATTTCGAAACGCGCCTCTTCGCCAAGGCCGATGCGGCGGCGCTGCTCGA
>JARLIV010000133.1 GCA_031291555.1 Methylovirgula sp.
AACATCGTCGGCGTGGTCCTCGCCTGCAACAATTATGAGATCATCGACCTCGGCGTCATGGTCCCGGCGCAGAGGATTCTCGAAACGGCGAAGGCGGAAAATGTCGATGTCATCGGCCTTTCCGGCCTCATCACGCCCTCGCTCGATGAAATGTGCTTCGTCGCTTCGGAAATGGAACGCGAAGGCTTCGACCTACCCCTGCTCATCGGCGGGGCGACGACGAGCCGCGTGCACACGGCGGTAAAAATCCATCCGAATTACCATCGTGGCCAGACGGTCTATGTCACCGATGCGAGCCGCGCCGTCGGCACCGTGCAATCCTTGCTCTCGCCCGAGGGGCGCTCTGCCTATATCGACAAGCTGCGCGCCGAATATCAAAAGGTCGCGGATGCCCATGCCCGCGCGGAACTCGACAAGGCGCGCGTCTCGCTCGCGCAGGCCCGCGCGAATGCACTGAGGCTCGACTTCGCCGATTATGTGCCGCCGAAGCCGCTCTTCACCGGCACGCGCGTCTTCCGCACCTATGATGTCGAGGAATTGATCCCCTATATCGATTGGACGCCCTTCTTCCGCACCTGGGAATTACGCGGCCATTTCCCAGAAATTCTTGATGACAAGGAGCAAGGCGCGGCCGCGCGCCAGCTCTATGAAGACGCGCAGGACATGCTGAAGCAGATCGTCGCCGAGCGCTGGTTCGACCCCAAGGCCATCATCGGCTTCTGGCCGGCCAATGCCGTCGGCGATGACATAAGGCTCTACACCGGCGAATCCCGCAGCGAGACGCTGGCGACACTGCATACGCTACGTCAGCAGCTTTCGAAGCGCGAGGGCCGGCACAATATCGCCCTCGCAGATTTCGTCGCGCCAGAAGGCAGCGGCAAGGCCGATTATATCGGCGCCTTCGTCGTAACCGCCGGGGCGCGCGAGGAAAAGCTCGCCGAGCGTTTCGCCAAGGCGAACGACGATTATCGCTCGATCCTCGTCAAGGCGCTAGCCGACCGCATTGCTGAGGCTTTCGCCGAGCGGATGCACGAGCGGGTGCGGCGCGAGTTCTGGGCCTATGCGCCGGACGAGATGCTGAGCAATGAAGAGCGGATCGCGGAGAAATATCGCGGCATACGCCCCGCGCCCGGCTATCCGGCCCAGCCCGACCATACCGAGAAAGCGACCTTGTTCGATCTGCTCCAGGCCGAGCGGCGCATCGGCGTGAAGCTGACGGAGAGCTTCGCCATGTGGCCAGGCTCATCCGTGAGCGGGCTCTATTTCTCGCATCCGCAGGCGTATTATTTCGGCGTCGGCAAGATCGAGCGCGACCAGGTCGAGGATTACGCCAAGCGCAAGGGCATAAGCGTCGCGGAGGTTGAGCGCTGGCTCGCGCCGATCCTCAACTATGACCACACCGCCGTCGCGGCGGAATAGAGCGCTTCACCGAAAAGTGGAATCCGGTTTTCGGAAACGAAGCGCGACCGCATAAAAAGATAAATCTGGCACGAGATTGGAATAGCGGCAGCGGGACAGCCCCGGCTACGCCAGCAAATCCCGCAGTGTATACAGCGTCGAGAGGTCTGCCTTGCCGTCGACGCGCGCGGGCCGGAAATGGCGCTGGAAGGCGGCGACAGCCGTTTCGGTCTCGGCATCGTAGCGACCGCTGATCACGACGCCATAGCCATAGGCAGCGAGATCGCGCTGTAGATTTGCGACCTCTTCCCCCTCCGCCCCCAAGGTCAGCGGCGGATCGCCGCCGAGGCGATGCGGCGTCACGTAATGGCCGATGCCCGCCGCGGCGAGCTGGGCCCAGGGAAACAATTCGCCAGGGTCGGCTTTGCGGCCCGGCGCAATGTCGGAATGGGCGAGGATGCGCCGTGCCGGAATGGCGTGGCGCCGCGCGATATCGCGGCAGAGCGCGATGACGGCCGCGATCTGAACGTCGGGGTAAGGCGGGCTGCCGAAATCATGGCCGCCGTTGACGATCTCGATGCCGATCGAAGTGGAATTCATGTCCGTCTCGCCGGCCCAGAAGCTCTTGCCGGCATGCCAGGCGCGGCGGGCCTCGGGCACGAGCTGGAAAATCCGGCCATCCTCCTCGACGACATAATGTGCCGAGACCTGCGCGGCCGGGTCGCGCAGCCGCTCCAGCGCCGCCGCGCCGGTCGCCATGCCTGTATAGTGCAGGACGATCGCGCGCGGCACCTGCTCGCCCCTGTCGCCATGATTCGGCGAGGGAAGCGCGGCAGCCAAGGGACTATCAGGCGCAAAATCTTGCATGAGGACGGGTCGCGGCGATCAATATCCGTAATAAGCCACGCAGATCGGGCGGCCATAGACATCATAGCCCCAATGTGCGCAGCGCGGCGGTGGTGGATAATAGCCCGGCGGCGGCGGTGGCCGCGTGTTGGCGCCGACAATGGCGCCGGTGGCGGCGCCCAGGACGCCCCCAGCGAGAGCTGCGCCGGGCGAACCACCGGCCGCCGCGCCAAGTGCCAGTCCGGTCGCTCCGCCGATCGCCGCACCGGATGTCGCGCGCTGCTCCGGCGTATAGCCGCAGCCGGTGAGGAGAAGACCCAGCACCGCAATTGAAAGGCCGCCGTGCATTTTCATTTCCGCCTCCACAGCGAATGGAATGCCTTTTTCAAGGGTGCAGAAATCCCTTAAAATTTTGTCGGGATGACGATGGGCGTCCGGCGACACTATTCCGCTTCGGTTGACGATAGGCCGCCACGCGCCTATCTCGACTCAGCCAGTCGGCCGGATGGCCGCCGCATTGCGGAGGAAAGTCCGGGCTCCATAGAGACACGGTGCCGGATAACGTCCGGCGGGGGCGACCCCAGGGATAGCGCCACAGAAACGAGACCGCCCGCCGGTTCGCCGGCAGGCAAGGGTGAAACGGTGCGGTAAGAGCGCACCGCGCGGCTGGTAACAGGCGCGGCATGGCAAGCCCCACCGGGAGCAAAACCGAATAGGGGCGCAGGCGGTCTCGCAGGAGACCGCAGGGCCGTCTCTGGCCCGCGCCCGGGTAGGTTGCTTGAGACGGCCGGCAACGGCCGTCCCAGAGGAATGGCCATCACGCGCGCTTCGCGCGCCATACCAAACCCGGCTTATAGGCCGACTGGCAGTTTTTTACGCGCCATGCGCGGCCGGCTAGTTCAGCCGGCCCGCGGCGTGCGCGAGCATCGTATAGACCTTGCCCGTCTCTGAGGTGAGATAGGTGCGGGTCAATGTGTCGTCGCGATCGTCGCGGCTGACATCCGCGAGCAGCCGCTCGAACTCCTGGATATAGCGATCGACCGTAATGCGAAATTCGGCGTCGCCACGATAGCGGCGGCGGATTTCCTCGAAGGTCTGAGCGCCGCGGCCGATGTAGATGCCGCGCGCGAAGGCGCCGCTCTCACCGCCGCGATAGCGATCCCAAGCCTCGGCGATCGCCGCATGATCGACCATCCGTGCGATATCGTGGGAGATCGTCTCCAGCGGTTCGGAGGCCGCGGCGGCGCGCCCGATTGCCGGCAGGCCCCGCGCCGGCTCCTCCGATGGGAACGGACGGCGCGGCGCCGGCTGATCCTCGCGCGAGGCGCGGGCCAGCAGATCGGACAGCCAGCCGGGGTTGCGATCGGCGGACGCCGGACGGGGCGATGCGGGTGCCGGGCGTGGCGCACGCGGCGGCTCGGATCGTGCGGGCTCCAGCCGCCGGGCCGGCGCAGCCTCGCGCGGCGCGGTCAGCGGTTCCGAAAGATCATAGGAATGCCCGGAGCGCGCGACGATATCGGTCAGCTCGTTGAGCGCCTTGATCTGGTCGGCGACGACCCGGCGCATGGCGGCGGTCTGCTCCGCCGTCTCCTGCGGCAGCCCGACAGCGTTGCGGCGGACTTCCTCGCGGGTCGTCTCCAGCTCGCGATGGATTTCGCGGGCAATTCCGCGCATTTCCGTTGCGGCCGTCTGGAACCGCGCCGTCGATTGGCCGAAGATATCCTCGATCTCGGCGCTCGCCTGCTGATAGGCCGCCTGCAAAAGCTGGGCGGTGCGCTCACGCTCGCTGCCGATCGAGGCGCGGATATCGCTGAACTGGCGCTCGACCTGGCTTGCTGTCATCTGCGACGTATTCGCCAGGAAGGAGCCGATCTCTTGCGCCCGCACCTCGACGCGGCGGAAGGCCTCCTCGACCAGAGTCTGGAACGAGCCCATCACACCGTCGAAATCCTCGCGCCGGGCCGCCACATTGGCAAGCAGACCTTCGATTGCCGCACGGCGTTCGTTGAGCGTCCGATCGAGTTCGGCCTGAGAGCGCGATAGATCGGCGGCGGCCGCCGCCAAAGCCTGCTGCTGTTGCGCGATCACCTGATAGAGCGCCTCGGCGCTGCTGATCGTCGAACCGGCGTTGGCGCCGAGGCTCTCGATCTGCTCGCCGATGTCGGCGGTCGCCCGCTCGAACTGGGCGATGCGCGCGGCCAGGGCGGTTTCGACCGCCGCGAAGCTCGCCTGAGCGCTCTCGACCGTCCGCTGCACGGCAGCATTCTTCTCATCGAGCGCGCCGATGGCTTCGGTCATGCCGGCGCGCACCTGATGATGCGTGGAGACAAGCGAATTGACCGAGGCGCTGGCACCGGCCGCCAAAGCATTGCTGAGGCTCTGCGTCGATTGATCGATCGCGGCGGTAAGCTCAGCCTGCTTGGCGCCGAGCTTTTCGACGAGATCCGAGCCCTTCGTGTCGAGGACGGCATGAATGGCTTCGGAGCGCGCGCTTAACGTCTCGTGCAAATTACCGCTGCGCTCGTCGAGCCCAGCCTGCAGCTCAACCAGGCGCCCCGCCAAAGTCGCGCCGATTTCGTTGACGCGGCCCGCGAGGACGCCGCCGATCTCGCTGATGCGGCCGGCGAGCGTCGTGTCGAGATCCTGCGAGGCTTGGCCAAGCAGGCTGCGCAGCGCATCGGCGCGCCCGGCCAGCAGACCTTCGAGCTGGCCGGATTCGTGGTCGAGCGCGGCGCTGATCGTGCCGGTGTGATGGGCGAGCGTCTGGTCGATCTCCTGCGCCCGCGCCGCCAGATTGTCGGAGAGCTCGCGCCCACGCTGGTCGAGGTCGGCGGTGACGAGATCGAGCCGCCCGACGATCTGCTCCTCGAAGCGGGCGATACGGCCATCGAGCGTATCGGCGATCTCGCTGGCACGCACGCCAAGCACTTCGTTCACATCCTGCGCCTGATCGGACAAGGTCTGCGCGATCTCGATCGCACGGCCGCCAAGCAGGCGATTGACCTCGTCGGCCTTGACCGCGAGCGTCTGCGCGATCTCCGTCGCGCGTGTGCCGAGCACTTGATCGACCTCCTCCGCTTTCGCCGACAGCAGCAGCGCGATTTCCGTCGCCCGGCTGCCCAAGGCCGCATTAATTTCGCCGGCGCGATCGTCGAAGATCGTATTGATGTCGCTGGCCTGGGCGCTGAGCACGGTGCTGATCTCTTCCGCGCGCGCCGCCAGCATGTCGCCGACGCCGGCAGTGCTGGCGCTCAACAGTTGACGCGCCTCGCTGGCCTTTTCGGCAAAGTTCTCGGTAAAGGCCGCGACCTGCTGCGCCAGCTCGGTATTGATCGCCTCGGCGCGCGCCTCGAGCGCCTGCGTGACCTCGCGGTTGCCGTCGCTCAGCACGCGGGCGATTTCGAGGGTGCGCGCCGCAAGCGTCTCGTGCAGCGTCCGGGCGCGACCATCGAGCGCGTTATCGATACGGCCGAGCAGGCCTTCCAACGAATCGGCGACCTGCTGCGTCCGCGCAGAGGCGCGATCGTCCAGATTTTGCGCATGCTCGGCGAAAACGGCGACCGTGCGATCGTTATGCTCAGTGAGCTTGCGATCGAGTTCGCCGCCCTGGTTGTCGAGCACACCCCGCAGCGTCTCGAAATGCGACGAGAGCCGGGTCGCGAGCACATCGGCGCTTTCGCCGAGCCGTTCGGCAATCTCGTTGCCCTGGCCGGCAATGGCATCCTCGAACCGCGCGAGCCGCTCGGACAGCGTCTCGTTAATGCGCTCGCCGTGTGTGGCGATGGCGCTGATGGCATCGCCCGCCGTCTCGGCGAAACGATCGTTGAGCGTGCCCGCGTGATAGGCGAAACTGTCGAAGGATTCCTGCGCCGTGGCGGCAAGGCGCTCATGCATCCGCTCGGAATGTGCCGTGAGCGTCGAGGAGGATTCCTCCAGCACGGCGGCGGCGCGGGCGCTCGCCTCTTCGAGCTTCTGCGCCATTTCGCTGACGACGCTCTGGCCGTTGTCGCGCAATTGCGTCTCGACATCAGCGAGCTTTTGCGTCAGGCCCTGCGAGACTTGGTCGAAGGCCGAGGTCGCTCCGCTCAATGCCGCGGCGGTGCGCTCGCTCGCATCGTCAAGCCGCTGCGTGATATGGCTCGCGAAAGCCTCGCTGGTTTCGTTGAGATGCGCGTCGACCTCGTTCAGGCGCTGATCGAAGCTTTGCACCATCTCAGTGTTGGCGCGCTCGATGCTCGCTTCAACGGCGGCGCGCGCCTGCTCGAGGCGGCCGATAATGTCTTCGCCATGCGCGGCCAGCGTGCCAACCAGATCCTCGCCCGCCTGAGCGAGCGAGAAGCGGATTTCCTCAGCCTTGGCGCCGAGCGAATTGGTGATGCGATTGCCGGTACCGTTGAGGTTTTCGGTCAGACCACTGGCGGCGCTGTCGAGCTCGCGGGCAAAGGAATCCTGCGCCCCGCTGATCGCCGTGCGCATCCGCTCGCTATTGGCGAGCATTGACTCGCGCTCCGTCGTCAGTTCGTCGACCAGCGAACGGATACGGCGCTCGTTCTCCGAATAGGAGCGCTCGAGATTGGAAACCTCGGAACGTACCAAGGTCTCGAGTTCGCCCGCGCGGGCCAGCGCCCGCTCGATCCCGTCGCCCATCGAAACGATCTCGCGGCGGATCGCTTGCGACAAGGTCACCATTTGCTCGCTGGCGATCGTCTCCGGCGCGGAAAGCCGCATCGCGATCTCGACCATCGAGCGGGCGGTCAGGCGCATCTCCTGCGCCCGCCGCGCCAGGAGCGCGGTCACGATGAAGAAGATGACCGGCCCAAGCGTGATGATCGCGAACAGCGCGGTCTCCGGACGGAGAGCCGAAGCGCCCGGCACCAAAAGCTCGGCGCGATGCGCGCCGAAATAAAGCCCGGCGAGAACGAGCCAGACCAAAGACAAGAGCCCGGCGATGACCAGCGGCGCCGGGCTCGGGCGCTGGTTCAGCGCCCGGAGCATCGCACCGACGGAATGGCGGTCGTCGTTCGCCGGCGCGGCCGCCGGCTGGACGGGCGTCTGGCTGGCGGCGAAATCGCCCTGCCCCGCCGACTTGCCGGTCTCCGGCCTCTTTGGCGCAAACAGCGGGTGGTCCTCGACCTCCGGCAGGCGCGGCGTGGAACGCTCCTCCGGGTCAAGCGCCGGCGCGCCGAGCGACGGCCCCTCCGGATAGCGTCGCATGATCTTGGGCGTCTTGTCGGGGTCGGAAGCCTTGGGGAAGATTGGCGTCGAAATCTCCGGCGCTTTGTTTTCATCGGCAGCAGGCGTGTCGCCGGAAAGGTTCAACGCCTCTTCGATCGCCGACAGCGCCGCAGCCGCGGGATCTTGCGCCTTATTGGACGTCGCCATGATAACCTCTTACGCAAACGGAGATACGCATCCGCACCCTACACACGACGCGCGTTGCCGCCGTGCCGGCGACAAAACCGCAAACATTCCGTTAACCAAGGGCAGTCTACATCCGCGCTAGGGCGATTGAAACCGCCGCTGCCAAAGGTTTGCAAACGTCGTTAACGCGGCCTTCACCATAAAAGCAAAGAATTGCCCGCGTCGGCGCCACTGGCGTTACCCCTGTAACTTGTCAAGCAAAATCCGTACGATGGCAAGCAGCTCCATGAGGCCAGCGTAAAATTCGCTGGGGACGGATTCGTGAATCGCCACCCGCCCACGAACGCGGCGCGGTGGCCGAAAAGGTGGCGCGAGCGGTGAAGACGTTCGATCTGCATCATCTCGCGTCGCAAACCGGCGGCGACGCGGCGCTTCAACGCGAGATTCTGACGCTTTTTGCCGACCAATCCACGGCGATCCTGTCGGCGCTGGATGATCCCTCCGCTCTGCCCCTCGCCCGCGCCGATCTCGCGCACAAGCTCACAGGCTCCGCCAAGGCGGTCGGCGCCTTTGCTCTCGCGGAGGCCGCGGCAGCCG
This sequence comes from Methylovirgula sp., assembly GCA_031291555.1. Classification (GTDB taxonomy): domain Bacteria; phylum Pseudomonadota; class Alphaproteobacteria; order Rhizobiales; family Beijerinckiaceae; genus Methylovirgula. Next base: position 8,203 of record JARLIV010000133.1, read on the forward strand.
CGGAGGCCGAGGCCCGGGCGGGCGCCGCCGCCCCGGACGCACTTGCGCGCCTGCCGGGTGCCTGCGAAGCCGCATTGGCGGCGATCCGCCGACGTCTCAACGAGCTCCCTAGCCCCAATTCCCGCAATCCTGACGCATAATTGCTGCGCTGCGTCAAAAAAGCCCCGCCAAAACCGCGGTTTTGACGCCAAATTCCGGCTTCCCCATCAAGACGAGGCTATTCATCGCGCAAGCTCTTCATTAAAAGGCGCGCAATCCCACCTCCCAAACTCCAGAGAAAGCATCAATGGTCCACATTACTTTCATCGATTCATCGGGCGAAAAGCGGCCGGTCGAAGCCGAGGAAGGCTCGACCGTCATGGAGGCGGCGATCCGCAATTCGATTCCCGAGATCACCGCCGAATGTGGCGGGGCGTGTGCCTGCGCCACCTGTCACGTCTATGTCGATGAAGCTTTTGTGCCGCTGACCGGCGAGGCCAGCCCGCAGGAAGAGGACATGCTTGATTTCGCCTATGCCGTGCAGCCAAATTCGCGCCTGGCATGCCAAATCAAGGTCACGCCCGAGGTCGATGGCCTGATCGTCACGACGCCGGCGCGCCAGGGTTAGCCCTCGCGCCAATTCCGCGATGATCGCTGAGATGTGCTGAACCGCGGGTGGCGCACGCCGCCCGCGACGAGAATTTTCAAGGAGCCTTTGATGGTAGACAATATAGAGACCGACGTTGTCATCGTCGGCGCTGGCCCTTCTGCCCTCTTCACAGTGTTCGAGCTCGGGCTGCTCGACATCAAATGCCATCTGATCGACATCCTGCCGCGCGCCGGCGGCCAATGCTCGGAGCTTTATCCGGAAAAGCCCATCTACGACATTCCGGGCCACCCCATGATTACTGGCGCCGGCTTGGTCGACAATCTGCTGGCGCAGATCGAGCCGTTCCGCCCGACCTTCCATTTCGATCAATTGGTCACCGAACTCGAGACGCTCGGCACGGCAGAGGCCCCGGCCTTCCGCGTAAAGACCGACGCCGACACCACGTTCACCTGCAAAGCGGTGATCGTCGCCGCAGGCGGCGGCTCGTTCTTGCCGAAGAAGCCGCCGATCGAAGGGATCGAGGCCTATGAAGACAAATCCGTCTTCTACGCCGTGCGGAAAATGGAAGCCTTCCGCGACAAAAATATCGTGATCGTCGGCGGTGGCGATTCCGCGCTCGACTGGACATTGAACCTGCAGCCGATCGCCAAGCGCCTGACGCTCATTCATCGCCGCGACGACTTCCGTGCCGCGCCGCATTCGGTCAACGCCATGCGCGAGCTCGTTGCCGCCGGCAAAATGGATCTGCGCATTGGCCAGATCGTCGGGCTCGCCGGCGATGACGGCGAATTGAGCGGCGCGCATTTCAAGGCCGGCAAGGAAGACGCGGTCGAGATCGCCTGCGAGCGGCTCATCCCCTTCTTCGGCCTGACGATGAAGCTCGGGCCAATCGCCGAATGGGGCCTCAACCTCAACGAAAATCTGATTCCGGTGGATACCGCGCAATTCGAGACCAACGTGCCGGGCATTTTCGCCATCGGCGACATCAACACCTATCCCGGCAAGCTGAAGCTCATTCTCTGCGGCTTCCATGAGGGGTCATTGGCGGCGCAGAAGGTGCACCGCTATGTCTATCCGGACAAGAAGCTGACCTTCCAGTACACGACCTCCTCGACGAACCTGCAGAAGAAGCTCGGCGTTCAATAAAGCGGGCGTCAAAAAAAAATGGACCGACCCGAAGGCCGGTCCAGTCACATGCCCTGGACGGGAGCCTGTGAAACTCAATATTTGGCGACAACCGGCGCTGCCGGCGCGGGCGGATTCCACAACGGGATGATGATGCGGCCCCAAACCCGCGTGTCCGGGCCGCCGAGGGTGAGCGGCGCCTGATTGTTCGCCACGACGCTGCGCGTCGCGAAGACTTCCGCCGTCACAGTGCCGAAGGTGTAGCCGACGAGACCGCCGAGCGCGACCTGGCTGTAACGGCGATTGCCGTAGTCGTTGCCGACCGTGTTGCTGATATCGGTCGAGGCATTGCCGACGAAACCCAGCTCCCATTTGTCAATGTGCTTGACCGCCGAGAAATCGACGTCGATCGTATCGGGCTGGGTTTGGTAGCCAAAGCTCGCGTTGTTGCCGCTGATGCCGAGGGTGAAGTTCGCCCCGAGGCTCCAGCCGTCGGCGCTGTTATAGGCGATGCCCGCGAGATCGGTGAAGGTCCAGAAATTACCGCCGATCCCGAGCATACCGATATCGGTATTGACCGGGAAGAACGTGCCGACGAATTCGGACGCACTCCAGCCGCTGCCGAGGTTCCACACTTCGCCGACCAAGGCCGCCGCATTGTAGAACGAGGTGTCGCTCACGCCGGCGGTGTGATCCCCGACGCTCAGCTCCGGTACCGACGCGATCGCCTCGACATGGCCACCGAGGAAATCCCACGGCGTCGACCAGACGAAAGTGGGAAGGTTGACCTCCGCATCGACCCGACCGATGCCCGACTCGCGGTTCATGTAATAACCGGTGTCGGCAAAATAGAGACCGCCTGGCAGAACCACGGCGACCGGCAGATTCATCGTCCAGCCGGCGGGGCTGACGGTGTCGGCGAAGGCCTTGGTGCCGGTGATGCTCAATGCGGCCATGGTACACAGGGCGGTTGCCCCGACCAGTTTTGCGGTTCTCATGCAAATCCCCCTCGGTTTGCGTGTTCGATATGTGAAGAATTTGCACCCTTCGCAGGTGCAGCATGTGATCCTGGTCAAGTCCGCACCGCGTCAGCTCGCGGCAAATTGTCTCCCTGGTTCGTATGATCCAGATCAATTCCCATCCGCTGATTCTGCGCCAGCGTAATCCTGGTAGACATTACCGATTGAGGGGCGCGACATGGCATCCGGCCCGGTTGCAAGCCCGCGAAAAGAAGCGGATTCACCGCGAAACTTTTTCGCGGAGAAAAGCCGCGCCTGCGGCTATTGCGAGTTGCGCAGCAAAGGGTTTTGCAGCCGTCTTTCAGAAAACCAAAAAGCGCTCCTTGCCGAAGTTTCCAGGCTGGTGACGCTCGAATCGCACAAGACGCTGTTCCGCCAGGGCGAGGAAGCCGATAACGTTTACGTTGTCCGCAATGGCATGCTGCGCCTTTATCAGCGCATGCTCGACGGCCGGCGGCAGGTGATCGGCTTCGCCAAAGCCGGCGATCTTCTGCTTTTCCCCTTCAGCGAGCGCAACGACTACAGCGCCGACGCGCTCGATTCGGTCTACCTCTGTCAATTCCGGCGGCAAGACTTCCTCGGCTTGTTGCAACGCGAGCCCGAACTTCTCTCCGCCCTCGCCGTGATAACGCATGACGAGCTGACGCGCGCGCGCTACCAGATCGCGCTGCTCAGCCAGCGAAAGGCCGAGCCCAAAATGGCGCAATTCCTTCTCGCGCTGTTTGAAAGCTGCGCGCGGCCTGATTCGAATCCGATGGCTATTCCGGTGCGCGTGCCGCAAGCCGATATTGCCGATTATCTCGGCATGACGGTCGAAACGGTGAATCGGACGATGGCGCGCCTCGTCCGCGACGCGATCATCAGCGTCGCCAAACACGGCCTCGATCTCCTCGACGTCAAACGCCTGCGCGAGATCGCCGAGAGCTATTAGCTCTTGCGCGCCTCGTCCGCGCCCTTCTTCTCCGATTGAAAAAGAAATGGCGCGACATCGCCGATGCCGGGCGACGGCGCGACGGCGAAGGGCATCGGCCGGCAGACCGCCATGGCGGAAAGGCCGACACGCGCTGTCAGCATGCCGTTTAGCACACCCTCCCCCAGCCGCGCCGATAATCTGGCGGCGATACCGTGTCCGACGACCTGCTGAATCAGCGAATCGCCGATGGCAACGCCTCCGGTGATCGCGAGATGCGCCCCGACCGAGCGCATCAGCTTGATGAAGCCGAAAAAACCGGGACGGCCGCCATAGAGTTCCGAAATCCGGCGCACCAGCCGCAGCGCCTGCGCCGCAACGAAAGCGACATCGATCAGCGCGCGCGGCGAAATCGCCGTCACCATGGAAACGCGCTTGGCGGCGCCGGCAATCTCGCGCGCGACCTCGCGGTCGAGCGGCACGACGAGATCGCGCTCGGCAATGTCGATGAGGTCGCGCCCGTCGATAATCTCTTTGGTAAGATCGAGCAGATTGGCGCGCACGGCGGCATTCGCGCCGCGTTTGGCCTGCAGGCCCACAAGCTCGGCGACGAGGCGGCGCGCCGCGTCGCGATCGTCCGCCGCGCGCGCTGTCGCAAAGCTCATATGCATATGCGCGATCTTGCTTTGCCGGGCGATGCTCCAGATTTCGCGGGCGGCCATCACGGCCAGCGCGAAAAGGGCAAGGCCGCCGAGGCCGACCCCGACATAGCCCAGCACTTTCGAGCGTGAGAAAAGCTCGGCGACGAGCGAGATGAGCCAATTGCCGAGGGCGACCAGGACGAAGCCGCTCGCCGCGGAAAAGAACAGCCCGCCCCAGGAGATGAGGCTGCCGCGGGTAATGCCGCGGCTCTGCGCCGATTCGACGGCGCGTTCGGCCGGATCGACGGGCGCCGCCGCCTTGGCGGCCTCCGCCTCGACGAAATCCTCCACCGGCTCAAGCGTGAACATTTCGCGCGGGGGCTCTGCCGCACCCGGCGTGCCGAGGCGAAACGCCTGAGGCTTTAATTTCGTTTCAGTCGCCACGGGAAGTCCTCGTCGACTCCCTCTCCCCATTCATGGGGAGAGGGCTGGGGTGAGGGGCTGGGTGATTAGCATGAATATCTTCATGCCAGCCTTGTCGTAATTCCGGCATTTGCCCCAATGCCTAAGCCCCTCACCCTAACCCTCTCCCCGCAAGCGGGGAGAGGGAAGAACCGATCTCTAGTCAAATCTGTTGCCGATCAAAAATTGCAAGGCGCGATCGAGACGGATGTGCGGCAGCGGCAGCGCCGTGCCGGCGGCATCGCGCTGGGCGATCGGCGGACGGAACCGCACGAAGCGATAATCCGCCATGCGCGGATCGATGACGCCCATGTCGCCGGAGAAGACCGCGTCCGGGTCGCGCGGCAGCTCACCGGGGAAGATGGCGGCTTCCGTGCGACCGTCAAAAACCTCATTGCCGATGCGCTCGCCCGCCAGCGGAATGCCGACGACGGCCGGCAGCGCCGCGCTGCCCCGCCCGCCGACATTGGCCTCGTGCGTCGCCCGCACGGCGGCGAGCGCCACGACATCGATCGCGGCGCCGACATTCTCCGACCTTGCGATGGCGCGCGCCGTCAGCCGGCGCAGGATCGCCTCGAGCCGATCGTGGCTCACGTGATTGAGATGGTCCGCCTTCGTCGCGGCGAAGAGGATTTTGTCGATCCTGGGCCGCAGCAAACTCGTCAGCAACGTGTTCTTGCCGGTGCGGAAAGCGTTCAGCACTTCGCCGAGCGCATGTTCCAGATCGCGCACCGCCGGCACTCCGGCATTGAGCGCCGCGAGCACATCGACAAGCACGATCTGACGATCGAGCCGGGCGAAATGATCGCGGAAGAACGGCCGCACGACATGGCTGCGATAGGCGTCATAGCGGCGCGCCATCATGCCTGCGAGCGATTGCGGCGCGACCTCGCTGCCCTCGGTGAGGGGCAGCGGCGAGAAGGTGAGCAGCGGCGATCCTTCGAGATCGCCCGGCATCAGAAACCGCCCCGGCGGCAGGGCCGAAGCCGAGATCGGCTCGGCCCGGCACGCGCGCAAATAGGCGGTGAAGAGCGTCGCCGCCGTTTGCGCAACGGCCTCGTCGGCCGCCGCCGCGGGATCGAGACTCGTGACGTAGGCCCGCCATTCGGCGGCAAGCGGCGCCCGCGCCGCCGCGAGGCTGGCCTCCAACGTATCCTGCGACCAGCGTTGATAGGATTTATCGAGCAGCGGCAGATCGAGCAGCCATTCGCCGGGATAATCGATGACATCGATCGAGAGCTGCGAGCTGCGCCGGCCGAAGCCCGTCTCGCGCTCGAATTCCAGCGTCAGCCGCAGTTCGGAGATGCGCCGCGTCGACTCGGGCCAGGCGCGCTTGTTGGAATCGCCACCGGGGCCCGTCAGAGTCGCGATATGCTCCTCATAGGCAAAGCGCGGCACCGCATCGTCGGGTTGCGGCTCGATCGTGCCGCGCACCAGCCGCCCCTCGGCATGGACGCGGAAAACCGGCAGCGGATTTTTGCCCCCTTGCGCGGCAACACGGGCGGCGAGCGTGAGATGCTGGACAAGCGCAGTGACGAAAATCGTCTTTCCCGCCCCCGAAAGGCCGGTGACCCCAAGCCGCAATGTCCGCCCCGACAGGGATTCCGCGAGATTTTGGATCGCGAGCCCCGCGTCGAAGAGGAAGTCAGCGAGAGAGGGCACCGGAAACCCCTAAGTGGCCAGGCGCGTCATTTGGCCAGCGCCTGGCGGGTGACGAAATGTTCGAGCTGCCCGTCGCCGCGCCGCGCTTTGCGCCAAGTATCGACGTCGAAATCGATGACCGCCAGAGCCGGCGCGGGGAAATGACCACGCATCCGCGCCAGCTCCGACTTGCTGCCGCGCCCGGCCAAGACGAGCGCCAATTCCGCAAGGCCCGGATTGTGCCCGACGAGGAGCAGAAACTTCGCATCCGGCGGCGCCGCGGCGACGACATCCTCCAGCGTGCGCAGATCGGCGCTGTAAAGGTCCGGCAGATAATCGACCGTGAAGGTTTCACCGGCGCCGCGCTCCAGCCCCTCGAAGGTCTCCTTCGCGCGCTTGGCCGGCGAGACAAGCGCGAGATCGGGCTTGAGGCCGGTATCGCGGAAATAGCGCCCCATCCGCTCGGCCATATCGCGGCCCGACGGTGTCAACTCGCGCTCGGCATCCGATTCGTCGGTGAGCGGAACGGCTTCGGCATGGCGCAGGATCGCGAGACGCAACATCAAAAGACCGGTTGGGACCAAAATTCAGCCGGTTGCCCGGTGGTGCTATTATCCCCCGCGTGGCGCCGCTTGCAAAGCCGCGCCGGCGGGCCCCTCCTCAAAAACGTCCGCATTCGGCGGCGATCGCCGCCTTGATCGAGGCCTGCAATTCGCTCACGATTTCATTCTCCTCGGAGGGATAGGTGATCGCGTCGAGCTGGCTGCACGGGGCAATCAGCCGCAGACTGCTGGTGGCGAAAAGCGCGTCCGCGCGCGAGAATTTCTCCAGCGGCAGCGAGCGCTCGGCGACGTCATAGTGCAAGCCATGCGCCTTCGACAGAACGAAAGCCCGCGTCGTGCCGGCGAGTGCGCCATCGGAGAGCGGCGGCGTCACCAATTGGCGCCCGAACACGGCGAAAATATTCGCGCTCGCAAGACAGGCGACGCGGCTGTGCGTATTTTCGAACAGAACTTCATCGGCACCCCTGGCCGCCGCCTGCTCCAGTGCGATCACCGAATCGAGATAGGGAATCGCCTTGATGCGCGATACCGGCGAAGTCTCGTTGCGCCGGATCGCCGTCGTGCCGAGCTTCAAGACCGGGAACAGCGGGCGCGTCAGCGCCGTCGCGATGCCGAAGAGCAAGGGCTTGGGATGTTTCGGGAACGCCAGCCCGCGCGGCCCAGGTCCGCGCGTAAGGGTGAGCCGCACCGCGCCATCGACAATCGACTCGGCGAGCGCGTCGAGCGCCCGTGCCGCCGCGGTCTCATCGAAAGGAATGCCGAGGATTTCGGCGGCGTCCGCCATCCGGTCGATGTGGGATTTGCGGCGGAAGATGCGGCCGTTGCGCGCAAGCGACGTATCGAAAATCCCGTCGCCCAGCATCAAGCCGCGGTCCGTCAGGTCGAAAGAAACGATCGACCGCTCTTGCAACGCGCCATCAAACCAGAACACGCGGCTTTCTTTCTACTGTGAGGCGCAAGAAATTAGCGAAAAGAGCATGGCCAAATTCCGTCAGGATGGATTCTGGATGGAATTGCACGCCATAGACCGGCGCCGAGCGATGCGAGAGCGCCATAATCTCGCCCTCTTCCGACACGGCATCGATCGCAAGCTCCGCCTCCAGCGCCGTCGTACGCTCAACAATCAGCGAGTGGTAGCGCCCGACGACCAGCGGCTGCGGCAGGCCTTCGAAAAGACCCGTGCCGTCGTGCACGAGCCGCGACGTGCGCCCATAGAGCGGCCGCTTGGCCGGCACGATCTTGCCGCCGAACACCTCGCCGATCGCCTGATGGCCGAGGCAGACGCCGAGAATCGGGATCTCGCCGGTAAGTTGCGCGACGACGGCTTCGGAAATCCCCGCCTCGCGCGGCGTGCCCGGACCGGGCGAAATCACGATCGCCACCGGCGCCGCGCGGCGGATCGCGGCAATGTCGATCTCATCGTTACGGCGCACAACAACATCGCGGCCCAATTCCTCGAAATAACGGGCGACGTTGAAGACGAAGGAATCGTAATTGTCGATGACGAGAACCTGACCGTTCATTGCGCTGCTTCTTCCAATTCGTCGGCCGCGCCGAACGCCTCGAACAGGCGCTTCACCTTCACTTCCGTCTCGACATATTCCGCCACAGGATCGGACAGAATGGTGACACCGCCGCCGGCGTGCAACGAGGCCCGTCCCGGCTTCAGCACCGCGGTGCGGATGGCAATGTTCATGTCCATCGTACCGTCAAACCCGATATAGACAATCGAGCCGCAATAATAGCCGCGCGAGACTTTTTCGATCGCGTCGATAATCTCCATCGCGCGACGCTTCGGCGCACCCGTCACCGAGCCGCCCGGGAAGGTCGCGGCGATGAGATCGACGATATCCTTGTCCGCAGCGAGTTCACCCGTCACCACCGAGACGAGATGGTGAACATTGGCATAGGATTCGAGACCGCACAGGACCGGCACTTCGACCGAATTCGGCCGGCTGACGCGGGACAGATCGTTGCGCAGAAGATCGACGATCATGATGTTTTCCGCGCGGTCTTTTTCCGACTTTTTCAGCGCCTCCGCACGGCGGGCGTCCTTGCCGGGGTCTGGCGAGCGATTGATCGTGCCCTTGATCGGCCGCGTCTCGATCGCGCGTCCGCGTTTGCGCAGCAGCAGCTCCGGCGAGGAGGAGGCGATCACCGTCCCGCCCAGATTGAGATAGGCCGCGAACGGAGCGGGATTGGCGGCGCGCAGCTTCTCGTAGAAGCCGAAGGGCGAGAAATCCGCCGGCAGACGCGCGGAAAACCTTTGCGCGATATTCGCCTGGTAGATATCGCCCGCGAAAATATGCGCCTGAACCTGCTCGATCGCGGCATGATAAGCGGTGGGCGTGAAATTCGAGGTCCAGCCGCGAATCGGCTGCGGCTGCTCCGGCTTGCCGCGCCCGGAATGGCCGATGAGATGCAAGACCTGCTCGATCCTTGCCGTGGCGCGCGCCGCGCGCGCGGCGGGGTCCGTCTCCGGCAGACCGGAGGAAAAGACATAGGCGCGCCGCAGCAGATGATCGAAAGCCAGCACCAAGTCGTAAAAGCCGAGCGAGACCGGCTCGTCCTCAGCGATCGCATGCTTGCCGCCGCTCAGACCGTCGAACTGCCAGCCGAATTCGTAGGGCACGGCGCCGATCGCCCCGCCCTGAAACGGCGGTAGGGCTGGATCGGCCGGCACCGAAAAGCGCGCGAGCAGCCGGCGCAAAGCTTCCAGCGGCGGCGCCTCCAGCGCCATCCCGTTCCAGGCCGCGCGGCCGTCGAGTGCGGTAAAACTGCCGAACGGCTCTATCCCAATGAAGGAATAGCGCCCGAGCTTCGGCTCGAACATGGCGCTGTCGAGAAAGGCGAAGCCCGGCCGCTCCGCAAGCACGCGCGCGACATCGAGCGGCTCGCGCCACTTGAGGTCGTAAGTCCAGAGTCCGTCGAGCTTTGCGGCCACGTTGTCTTCCTGCCGAAATCGGCGGGTTTCCCTAACATTTTCGCGGAGAACTTGAAAATAGGCACGCATATGTGGACGCTGGGCGCGTGCTGCAACCGGCACCTGCGCGCTAGATCGCGATGCGTTTAGGGCTGAATCAGCCCAAAACGCATGCAACGCGATCGATTCCTATAAGTCAGGGCGGGATTTGCGCGAAAAACGCTCACACTTTTTCGCATCCCGCCCGAAGTGATTTTGCAAACATTGCCCGCCGGCCCTACCATGGCTTCGGCTGGTCTTTCCCGAAAGGTTTGCGATGTGGCGCGTCGTCCTGAGACCGGCGCTTCTGTTCCTTACGCCCTTCCTGCTCTATTTGATTTGGCTTGTCTTGCGCCGGACGACGCCCTTTGCCCGCCAGCATTGGGGGCGCGGCGTCGTTTCGAACCTGACGCTCTTGGGCCTCGCCATCGCGGTGATTGGAATGCTCGCCTTCGGAATCTTCGCTGACCGCCGCTTCGGCGCCTATGTGCCGGCGCATATCGAGAACGGCGTCCTCGTGCCGGGGCATATCCAATGAGCTCCATCGCGGTCGCGGCGCCGGCGGCGGCCTTGGCGCTGCTCAAGAACCCCGGACTTCAGCGCATCCTGACCCTCATTGATGGCGACGGCGAGGAGGCGCGGCTGGTCGGCGGCGCCCTGCGCAACGCCCTCCTCGACAAGCCAGCCACGGAATTCGACATTGCGACGACTGCGACGCCCGAAGTCGTCGCCGCGCGGGCCCAGGCGGCGGATCTTCGCGCGGTGCCGACCGGCCTCGCGCATGGCACCGTCACCGTCATCATCGACGGCCATCCGTTCGAGGTGACGAGCCTGCGCGAAGACATCGAGACCGACGGACGCCATGCCGTCGTCCGCTTCAGCCGCGATTTCGCCGCCGATGCGCAGCGTCGCGACTTCACCATCAATGCGCTATCGCTGAGCCGGGCGGGCGTTCTCTACGATTACGTCGGCGGCCTCGCCGACATCGCGGGGACAAAGCTGCGCTTCATCGGCGACCCGGCTGAGCGGATCAAGGAAGATTATCTGCGCATCCTGCGCTTCTTCCGTTTCTCCGCCGGCTACGCGGAAGGCCCGCTCGATGCCGAAGGACTGCTCGCCTGCATCCGCGCCCGCGAAGGATTGGCGCGGCTGTCGCGCGAGCGCATCCGCAACGAGTTGATGAAGCTCCTGGCCGCGCCCCGTGCCGGCGAAGTGACGCGCGAATTTTCGCAATCCGGTCTACTCAGCCCGCTGATCGCTTCAGCCCCCGACCCCCAGCGGCTCGAACGCCTGCTACAATTCACGGCCGGCGAGGAACGCGACCCGATTTTGAACCTCGCCGCACTGGCGCTCAACCTGCCGGAAGATGCCCATCGCCTGCGCGACAGACTGCGCCTCTCGAATCCCGAACATCAGCGCTTGGTGCGGGCAGCCGAAGCCCTCGAGACGCTGCATGGCCGCGACCTGCCGCCGGACCGGCAGGGACTGCTGAAACTGCTTTTTCTCTACGGCCGCCGAGCCGCCTGCGATGCGCTCATCCTCGCCGCCGCGGCGGCCCGCGACGAGGCCGCCGAATGGCACGCAGCGCTCGACTTCCTGCGCACGGCGAAGGAGCCGCGCCTTCCCTTTAGCGGCGATGATCTCATCGCCCGCGGCATCGACAGCGGCAAGGCCGTGGGCGAGGCGCTGAAGCTGCTGGAAACGCGCTGGATCGAAGCCGGCTATCCAGAGGAGCCGGAGCGGCTCGCCGAATTGCTGGACGAAGTCGTGCCTGCCACCCGCGAGCAAGGCGGCGGCGCCCGTTGAGGGCTATGCCGCCTTCTTCGCCGCCATGGCGGCGAGCGCGCGCAGAATAGTCCGCGTGCCGTCGAGCCGCTCGGCCGGCTGCTCGAAATCGCGGATGAAGACGACGCGCATGTCGGGCCGCACTTTGGCCTGCGGCCCCTGCTCCGCGACATAACGCACGAGGCCCTGCGGATTGGCGAAGGAATTGTCGCGGAAAGTGAGCGTGACACCCTTCGGCCCCGCCTCGACCTTCTCGACATTGGCCTTGCAGCAAAGCGCCTTGATAGCAACGAGCGCGAGCAATTGCGCAACCTCGCGCGGCAACGGGCCGAAGCGGTCGATCATCTCGGCCGCCATGGCCTCGATCTCGGCATCGGTTTCGAGCGTCGAGAGGCGGCGATAGAGGCCGAGGCGCAGATCGACATCTGCGACATAATCCTCTGGGATCGTCACCGGCGTGCCGAGCGTGATGGCCGGCGACCAATGCTCTTCCGCCGGCTCCTCGATGCCCGCTTTCAGCGCCAGCACCGCCTCTTCCAGCATCTGCTGATAGAGTTCGTAGCCGACTTCCTTGATATGACCGGACTGATCCTCGCCGAGGAGATTGCCGGCGCCGCGCAAATCGAGATCGTGGGTCGCGAGCTGGAAGCCGGCGCCGAGCGTATCGAGCGATTGCAGGACGGTAAGCCGCTTTTCGGCCTGCGGCGTCAGCTTCTTGTTGAGCGGCGTCGTGAAATAGGCATAGGCCCGCGTCTTCGAGCGCCCGACGCGGCCGCGCAATTGATAGAGCTGCGCCAAGCCGAACATATCGGCGCGATGAACGATGAGCGTATTGGCGCGCGGAATGTCGAGGCCGGATTCGACGATCGCCGTCGAGAGCAGGATGTCATATTTGCCGTCATAGAAAGCGGCCATGCGCGCCTCGAGTTCCGAGGCAGGAAGCTGGCCGTTGGCGATGACATATTTCGCTTCCGGCACGTTCTGGCGCAGGAACGTGCCCGCGTCCTCGATATCCTCGATGCGCGGACAGACGTAGAAGCTCTGGCCGCCGCGATAGCGCTCACGCAGCAGCGCTTCGCGCACCAGCAGCGGATCGAACGGGCCAACCGAGGTGCGGACGGCCAGCCGGTCGACCGGCGGCGTCGCGATGATCGAGAGTTCGCGCACGCCGGTGAGCGCAAGTTGCAGCGTGCGGGGGATCGGCGTCGCCGAAAGCGTCAGCACATGCACTTCGGCGCGCAGCTCTTTCAGCCGCTCCTTGTGCTTGACGCCGAAATGCTGCTCCTCGTCGATGATAACAAGGCCGAGGTCCTTGAAGGCAATCTGCTTGCCGAGCAGCGCGTGCGTGCCGACGACAATATCGACCTCGCCCGTGGCAAGCCCCGCTTTCGCGGCCCTGGTCTCCGCCGCTCCGACCATGCGCGAGAGCTGCGCGACCTTGACCGGCAGACCGGCGAAGCGCGCGGCGAAATTCTTGGCGTGCTGGCGCGCCAGCAGAGTCGTCGGCACGACGACCGCCACCTGCTTGCCGTTGATCGCGGCGACGAAGGCGGCGCGCAGCGCGACTTCTGTTTTGCCGAAGCCGACATCGCCGCAGACGAGCCGGTCCATCGGCCGGCCGGAGGCGAGATCGTCGAGCACGGTCTCGATCGCCGCGGCCTGATCCTCCGTCTCGTCATAGGGAAAGCCGGTGCAGAAGGCCTCGTAAAGCGGCTCCGGTGGCACGAGCTTCGGCGCCGCGCGGGTCTCCCGGGCCGCGGCGATGCGCAGAAGGCCCGCCGCCATTTCGAGGATGCGCTTGCGCATCCGCGCCTTGCGCTTTTGCCAGCCGGCCCCACCGAGTTTGTCGAGTTCGACGTCGGCATCTTCCGAGCCATAGCGCGAAAGAAGCTCGATATTCTCGACGGGCAAGAAGAGTTTGTCGCCGCCGGCATAATGGATTTCGAGGCAGTCGTGCGGCGCCCCCGCGGCCTCGACCGGCGTGAGGCCATAAAAACGGCCGACACCGTGATCGACATGGACGACGAGATCGCCAGCCGTGAGCGCCGCCACTTCGGCGATGAAATCCTGCGCGCGGCGGACCTTCTTGCGGCCGTGAATCAGACGATCGCCGAGAATATCTTGCTCGCCGACCACCGCGAGAGCCGGCGCCTCGAAGCCGGTCTCGATCCCGATGACGGCAAGCGCCACGGCGGATTTCGGCAGCCGCAAAGCCTCGCTGAAGGAGGAAACCGGCTCCAATGCGTGAAGGCCGAAATCCTTCAGCACATGGCCGAGACGCTCACGCGAGCCTTCAGACCAGCCGGCAACGACGACGCGCTTGCCGTGCGCCTGCAACGCCTGGACATGCTCCGCCGCGGCGCGGAAGACATTGGCGCCCTCGTCGGCGCGTTCGGCCGCGAAATTGCGGCCGAGCTTGCCGGCGCAGTCGATAACCAAGGTCTTGCCGCCTTCCGGCGGTGAAAAGGGCGTAACGCGCGCCACGCCTTGCGCCGTGAGCGCCTTGTTCCATTCCTCCGCCGGCAGATAGAGCGTATCGGGCGGCAGCGGCTTATAAAGCGAATTGGCGGGATCGGAATCGTATGCGCTTTTGCGCGCCTCGTAATAATCGCGGATTTGCGCGAAGCGTTCGCCGGCGGCTTCCTCCGTCAGCGGGTCGAGAACCAGCGGCGCACCGCCAGTATAATCGAACAAGGTGTCGAGCCCGTCGTAGAACAATGGCAGCCAATGTTCGAGGCCGGGATGGCGGCGGCCCTCGCTCACCGCCTCGTAGAGCGTGTCGCCGCGCAATCCCCCGCCGAATTCCGCGACATAGCCCTGGCGGAACCGGCGCATGGCATCGGAGGTCAATTGCACCTCGCTCATCGGCACGAGGTCGATGCCACGCAGCATCGCGACGGTGCGCTGGGTTTCGGGATCGAAGGTGCGGATCGATTCCAGCGTATCGCCAAAGAAATCGAGCCGGATCGGCTCGAGCATCGACGGGGCGAAAAGATCGAGAATGCCGCCCCGCACCGCATATTCGCCCGTGTCGCGCACGGCGGAGGCGCGGGCGAAGCCATTGTTCTCGAGCCATTGCGTCAGGCTCGTCATATTGACGGCATTGCCCGGCGCGGCGGAGAAGGAATCGGCCGCGACTTTTTCCAGCGGCGGCACCCTCTGCAGGACGGCATTGATCGTCGTCGAGAGGATGCGCGGGCGCTCGGCCGCGGTGCGCGAGCGCGCCAGGCGCGACAGCACCGTCATCCGCCGCGCGGCAATGGCGGCATTGGGCGAGGCGCGATCATAGGGCTGGCAGTCCCAGCCGGGGAAATCGAGCACTTCGATCTCCGGCGCGGCGAAGGCGAGCGCTTCGTTGAAGGCGCGGGCGCGCTGCTCGTCGCGGGCGACATGGACGAGCACCACCGCGCGATCCTCCGCCGCCGGGGCCAGCGCCCGGGTGAGGTCGGCGATGCAAAAGGCATCGAACCCGTCCGGCAGGGAGGCCAGGACGAGGGCGTGGTTTTTGGCAAGTTCGACGGTCGCGCGTTTGAGGTCTGTCACGGTTCAATCTTCGGAATAGGGGCGCCGAGGCTCAGATCAAGACTCAGATATGGATCGGCCCGGCATGGGTGTGGAACCGGCGCAACTTTTCCAACACCGGCGTGTCGTAGGTCGACGGGATTTCGGCCTCGCCCGTCAGCCAGGTGAGGATGTCTCGGTCCTGCGCCTCGAGAAGCAGCTCGTAGTCGGCGAGGTCCGCCTCGCTCAGATTGGCGATCTCGGCATCGGCGAACGGGCCCATGAGGAGGTCCGTTTCGCGCATGCCGCGATGCCAGGAGCGGAACAGAGCCCGCCTGCGGCGCGGGTCGGAAAGCTGCGTCATGGGTCTCCACCGATCGGGAACAAGCCCGCTTCGTATCGCCTTAGCGCGCTCTCCGGCCAGATGGAAAATCATCCGGCCGATAAGAAATCGCGCCAAATCAAAATATTGGAGCGTGTTCTGAGTGGAAAAGTCATTCAACTTTTCCGGAACGCACTCTTGCGGCCGGGGCGCCGCCGCCTTTGATCGGCACGCTGCGCGGGCTATAAGAAGCTATGCCAAAGGCTCCGCCCTCGCGCGCCCGCTCCTCCCGTGCCGCTTCGTCCCGCGGGCCTTGGTCGCGCCCGCTGGCCGACCTTGTCGACGCCGCTATCGACCCCGTGATCGCTCGTCAAGGATTCGGCGAGTCGCAGATCGTGCTCTATTGGGAAGATATTGTCGGCGAACGGCTTGCCGCAATGTCGGAGCCGTTGGCGCTCAAATGGCCGCCGCGCGGCAAGGCGTCAAGAGAACATGCGCCGGCGACCCTCGTTGTCCGGGTCGAGAGCGGCTTCGCGCTAGAATTGCAGCATCTTGCCGGAGTTGTGATCGAGCGGGTCAATGTGCATCTCGGCTTTGCCTGCATCGACCGGATCGCGCTGCGGCAGGGGCCGCTCTTGCGCAAAAACGCCCGCAAGACCCGCCCCGCGCCACCCTCGGAGGCGCAGATCGCCGCGGCGGCGGCGATCGTCGGCGACATCGCCGAAGCGCCACTGCGACAGGCGCTGACGCGACTCGGCGCGCGCATTATCGAACATTCACTTGACCGCAAGCCCGCGCCATGATCGGAAATCCGTCCTAATCATCGCCGGGTTCCCCGCCACATCGCTCAAACTCTTCGCAGGATTGCTCATGCCTCACTGGCCTCACTGTCAACGGCGTTCGGCTTTGAAATTGCTCGGGATCGCGGCGAGCCTGGCCATGAGCGGATGGCTCGCGGCAGGGCTCTCGCCTGCGGCGGCGGACGATAAGGTCACCATCCCGCTCGAGAAACTCTATGCGCCGCAGGCGCTGCCGGATATCGTCCAAGGCAAGGCCGACGCGCCCATCACGATCGTCGAATATGCGTCGATGACCTGCCCGCATTGCGCCCGCTTCCATTCCGAGACTTACCCGGCTTTGCTCAGCAAATATATCGACACCGGCAAGGCGCGCTTCATCCTGCGCGAATTCCCGCTCGACCCGCGGGCGGCGGCCGCCTTTATGCTGGCGCGCTGCGCCGGCGACGGCGACAAGCGCACGGGCGTCGTCGATCTCCTCTTCAATTCGCAGATGACCTGGGCTGAATCTGATAAGCCGCTTGATACCCTCGCCGATTTGATGCGCCAGACGGGGATGAGCGCAAAGGACTTTGATGCCTGCCTCAACAATCAGAAGCTCTACAGTGACGTCATCAAGGAACGCGATGACGCCGGCAAGGATTTTGGCATCGACGCGACGCCGACCTTCTTCATCAACGGGGTGAAATATAGCGGTGAGCTGTCGATCGACGCCTTGAGCAAAATCATCGATCCGCTGATCGCGAAGAAGTAAACTGCGTTGAAGGTTGGACGAGCGGGGCCTGACCGGAGCGGAGGAGACCGCCATGAACCTGTTGCAGTTTCTTTTGAATATCCTGTGGATCGCGATCGGCGGCATCTGGATGTCGGTCGCCTGGGTGATTGCCGGCCTCATCATGGCGCTGACGATCATCGGCCTGCCCTGGGCGCCGGCGGCCTTCCGCATCGCGGCCTATACTTTGCTGCCCTTCGGCAGCCGCGCCGTGTCCCGGGCGGAATTCACGGGGCGCGAGGATGTCGGTACCGGGCCGCTGGGCCTCATCGGCAATATCCTGTGGCTGGTCCTCGCCGGCTGGTGGCTGGCGCTGGGGCATGTCCTCACCGCCGCGATCTGGGCGGTCACGATCATCGGCCTGCCCTTCGCCTGGGCGCATTTAAAGCTCGCCGGCCTCGCGCTGTGGCCGATCGGGAAAGTCATCATCCCGGCCAACGCGTAAAGTATCGGCCTCGAAGGCGGGACCGGTTCGGGGAAGCGCCGTTGCGCACAGAAAATATGGCCCGTCGCCTTGCGCTCGGGCACGCCCTCCCGTCGTAATCGCGGCGGCAAACTATGATTCCGGTTATGATCGAATATGAATAGGCACTTGAAAAAGCAAAGGTTTAGCATCCGGACCCGGCGATGAAATTTAAGCAGCTCCATATCGCCGGTTTCAAAACCTTCGTCGAACCGACCGACTTCCTGATCGAGCCGGGCCTTACCGGCATTGTCGGGCCGAACGGCTGCGGCAAATCCAATCTCGTTGACGCCCTGCGCTGGGTGATGGGCGAAAGCTCGTCGAAGAACATGCGCGGCACCGAGATGGACGACGTGATCTTCTCGGGCAGCGGCGACCGGCCGGGCCGCAATATGGCGGAAGTCCGCCTGACGCTCGACAACACCACCCGCACGGCGCCGGCCGCTTTCAACGACAGCGATGTGATCGAGGTCGCCCGGCGCATCGAGCGCGACGCCGGCTCGAATTTCCGTGTCAACGGCCACGAGGTGCGCGCCCGCGATGTGCAACTCCTCTTCGCCGATGCCTCGACCGGCTCGCGCTCGCCGGCCATGGTGCGGCAGGGGCAAATCGGCGAGATCATCAACGTCAAGCCGCAGCAGCGCCGCCGCATTCTCGAAGAAGCTGCCGGCATCGCCGGGCTTTATTCGCGCCGGCACGAGGCGGAGCTGCGGCTGAAGGCGGCGGAGGAGAATCTCGTCCGCCTCGAAGATGTGGTGAAGCAGATCGAGGCGCAGATCGACGCCTTGAAGCGTCAGGCGCGTCAGGCCACCCGCTATCGCAATATCGCCTCGGATATCAAGCGCCACGAGGCGCTGCTCGCGCTCGTCAATTTCCGCGAGGCCAATGCGCAGGTCGCCGCCGCGGAAGCGAAAGCCGAAGCCGACCTCAAGCTTGTCGCTGATACGACCTTGCACCAGGCCGAGACGGCGCGCCTGCAGGCTGTCGCGGCGCATGAATTGCCGCCGCTGCGCGAGGCGGAAGCCACCGCCGGCAGCGAATTGCAGAAACTGCTCTTGGCGCGCGAGACACTCGACGGCGAAGAGCGCCGCGCCAAGGCCCGCCTTGCCGAGATCGAGCGACGCATCACCCAGATGAACGCGGACCTCACCCGCGAACAGGCTTTGATCGAGGACGCGGCCTCCGTGCTCGCGCGGCTGGATAATGAGGCGGCGGAACTTGCCGCCTTCGGCAGCGGCGATCAGCAGGCCGAGGCCGAAGCGCGCGAGAAACTCTCTCAGGCCGAGGCGGCGCTGGCGACTTCAGAAGCCGCGCTCAACGCGGCGCAAAGCGTCTTCTCCAATGCCGAGGCGCAGCGCAATGCGCTCAACAAGAGCCTCGACGACGAGACGCAAAGGCTTGCGCAATTTGAAGCCGAACTCGCCAAGGTGAGCGAGGAACTCGCCCGGCTGCGCAACGAGATCGAAGCCGCGAGCGGCGACGAAGGATTGGCTGGCGCGTTCGAAGCCGCGCGGGCCGCCGCCGGAGAGGCCGAAAGGCAAATGTTGGCCGCCGAGGCCGCCCATGTTGACGCCCGGCGTCTCGAAGCTGAAACGCGCGCGCCGCTGCAGGAGGCCGAGCGCAAGGCGCAAAGCCTTGCGACGGAGGCGCAGACTGTCGCCAAGCTGCTCACCGCCTCGGGCCCGAGCCGCTGGCCCGCCGTCGTCGAAGAGATCAGCGTCGCCAAGGGCTATGAGGCCGCGATCGGCGCGGCGCTGGGTGATGATCTTGACGCCTCGACCGATGCGGAAGCGCCGGCGCATTGGGATGTGCTCTCGGCCGAAGGCGACCCTGCCCTGCCCGCAGATGTCGTCCCGCTCGCGCAGCATGTCACCGCGCCGCCCGCCCTCGCCCGCCGCCTCGCCCAGATCGGCGTCGTCGCGCGCGACGCGGGCAAGGCCCTGCAAGCGCATTTGCGGCCGGGCCAAAGGCTTGTCTCTCTCGAGGGCGACCTCTGGCGCTGGGACGGACTCTGCCTTGCTGCCGAGGCGCCGACGCCCGCGGCACGCCGCCTCGCAGAAAAGAACCGGCTCGGCGATCTCACCCGCGAGGCCGAGTTCGCCCGCCAGGCCGCCGACGAAGTGAAAGCCAAAGCCGAGGCGGCGCAGGCGGAGCTGCGCGCCAAGGCCGATGCCGAGGCGAAAGCCCGCCAGGCACATCGCGAAGCCTTGCGCGCCGTCGAAGGCGCGCGTGAAGCCGCCGCCGAGGCCGAGCGGAAAAAAGCCCAGGTTGCGGCGCGGCTCTCCGCCCGCGAGGAAGCCGCGCAGCGTCTCACCACGAGCCGCGACGAAGCTGGCGCCAATCGGGCCAAGGCCGAGGCCGCGCTGGCCGAACTCGCCGCAACGCCCGAGCTTGCCATGGCGCTCGAAGCCGCGCGGGCCAAGGCGGCGCAAGACCGCACCGCCACCGCCGAAGCGCGCGCGCATTTGCAGGCGCTGGTGCATGAGGCGCAGGCGCGGGCCAAACGGCTGGCCGCCATCGGCGAGGAGCGCGGCTCTTGGCAGACACGGCGCGAGCGCGCCCTCGCGCAGATCGGCGAATTCGAGTCACGCCTCAAGGAGGCCGGCGCGGAGCGGGAAAAGCTCGCCGAGGCGCCCGATGAATTTCTGCGCCTGCGCCGCAATTTGATGGACCAGATCGAGGCGGCGGAAAATGCGCGCCGCACCGCCTCCGACGCGCGCGCGGCAACGGAAGAACGTCTCGCCAAGGCCGACCGCGAGGCGCGCAAGGCGCTCGAGGCGATGAGCGCCGCGCGCGAGGAAAAGGCGCGCAGCGAAGCACGGCTCGAAGCCGCGCGGGAACGTTTCGCGACCATCTCGCATCACATCGCGACGGAATTGCAATGCGAGCCCTCCGGCCTCGCCGCGCTTGCCAAAGTCGGTCGCGACGACGAACTGCCGGAGGCGGTGAGCGTCGAGTCGAAGCTCGAAAACCTCAAGGCCGAACGCGAGCGGCTCGGCAATGTCAACCTGCGCGCCGATGAGGAGCTGACCGAGGCGGAGGCCCGCCGCACCAGCCTGACCAGCGAACGCGAGGATTTGACCGAAGCGATCCGCCGCCTGCGCCAAGCGATTCAGAGCCTCAACAAGGAAGGCCGCGAGCGTCTGCTCGACGCCTTCGACGCGGTAAACGCGCATTTCAAGGATCTCTATACGACGCTCTTCGGCGGCGGCACGGCGGAACTGAAGCTCGTCGAATCCGAGGATCCGCTCGAAGCGGGCCTCGAAATCCTCGCCCAACCGCCGGGCAAGAAGATGCAGGTGCTCTCGCTGCTCTCCGGCGGCGAGCAGGCGTTGACCGCTATGTCGCTGATCTTCGCCGTGTTCCTCACCAATCCATCGCCGATCTGCGTGCTGGACGAGGTCGATGCGCCGCTCGATGATGCCAATGTCGAGCGCTTCTGCGATCTCCTGGAGCAGATGGTGAAGCGCACTGACACGCGCTTCGTCACCATCACGCATAATCCGATCACCATGGCGCGAATGGACAGGCTCTTCGGCGTGACCATGGCCGAGCGCGGCGTCAGCCAAATGGTGTCGGTGGAACTCGCCGAGGTCGATCGCTTCCTCGAAGCGGTGTGAGCACTATTCCCTCTCCCCGCTTACGGGGAGAGGGTTAGGGTGAGGGGCCGAGGCATTCGGGCAAACGCCGAAATTCGCGATGCTGCGCGCTGGACCGCATTCGGGCTAATCGTCCAGCCCCTCACCCCAACCCTCTCCCCATTTCGCTACGCTCATGGGGAGAGGGAGTATGACGCCTAATCGTCGAACACGCCTTCGAGCGCGTAATGGCTGATCGTTTTGCGATTGGCGATCAATTGCTCGGCGGTCGGCTCGCCCTTGATGGCGCGCGAGATCGCGAGCTTCGTTGCCTCGTAATTGGTGCGATAGAGATCGCGGCGATCGAGATTCTCGTCGGTCGCGCAGCGCGGATCGAGCCAGATCATGATGATCATGCAGAGAGTGTCGGCCCGGTCTTTCGGCAGGATTCCTTCGGCGAGGCAATCGACGATGGCATCGCCCGTCGCGGCCTGGACGACGCCGCCCAGCAATTCGACATAGGCCTCAGAGCGCACCGTCATCTTGGTGGTCATCATCGTCGCCGGGCGAACCTGCTGGTTGAGATCGCGGATGACGAACATGCGCGGATGGCCCGCGACCTGCCCAGTCATCGCGGCGAAGGCATGGCCCACCGGCCCCCTGACGTCACCGATCAACACCTCCGGCATGGCATCGGTGAATTGCCCCTCTGCCGCCAAAACGGTCGCTTCGCCAGTCCGCAGCCAAATCTCGCTCATCTCTGTCCTCTCGTGTTTTCGCGCCCGCATAACATCCGCGGCGATCCCGGGAAAGGCCGAAAACGCCCGGCCCGCGCGGCAGGATCAGCCTCACGTGGCGGCGCAATAAGCCGACAGAATCGGGATTTGCCACAACGCGGCCCCCGAGGCTAAGGTGCGCGGCCCAGTGGTCAGCGCCGCGGGAATAAATGGAGAAACGCCCAATGAAGAAAGCTTTTGTGCTCGTGGCCGGTTCGGCCGCGCTGTTGTTTTCCTGCGTATCCGCCTTCGCCATTGAATCAGAATACAAGGCGACGTCGACCCACCCCGTCGATGCCGTCTGGGCGAAAGTCGGCGATTTCTGCGGCATCGCCACCTGGCACCCTGCCGTCGCAAAATGCGAGCTTTCGCACGGCAACAAGATCCGCACGCTGACGCTGAAGGGCGGCGGCACGATCGTCGAACGGCTGATGAAGTGGGACAAGACCGGCCATAGCTACACCTATCGCATCGTCTCGAGCCCGCTGCCGGTGAAAAAGTATATTTCGACCATCAAAGTGGTCGCCGACGGGTCCGGCTCCGACATCATCTGGAGCGGCAAGTACAAGGCCGTGAAGGGCACGAGCGATGCCGATGCCAAGAAGACCATCGACGGCATCTACAAGGCCGGCGCTGACGCCCTGGCGCAGTAAGCCGCCTTTTTCTCGCGACGCGGCGCTCTCCCCGGCCCGGCCGTGGAGAGCGTTTTCTTTTTACGCCCTCACCGCGCCGGGAATTCCATCTTGGCGATGAACCCGTGCGGCTCGCCGTAGGGCGGCTGCGGAAACGGCGCGGCGCGGCGGACGGCGGCGACGGCCTCGCGATCGAATTCCGGATAGCCACTGGTGCGATAAAGTTCCGTCTGAACCAGCCGCCCGGTGTCATCGATCCAGAAGGCGACCACGACCTGGACATCGTCGTGGACGATCTGCGTCGGGAAATGGCGCTGGCGCATGATCAGGCCAAAGAGGACGGACAGATAGCGCATGTCCTCCGTGCCGCCGGAGACCGGTGAAACCTCGGTCTTGGCGGCGAAAGTGTAGTTCGGCGACGGCATCAGCGACGCGAGTTCGCGCGCCACGGCGCCGGCCTCGTTGTCGGGCAGCGGTGCGCGGCGCTTCGTCTGCCGCATCCGCACGGCGGTCTTCTTGTCCTTGATCGGGGCGGCTTTCGACAGCGCCTCGGCATCCTTGTCGTCTTTCTGCTCCTCCGGCGATGTCGTCTGCTGCGCCGCCTCAGGCGCCGCGTTCTGAGCGGGCTTCGGCACCGGGGGGGTCGGCTTTGTGTCGTTGGCCGGTGCGGGCTTTGCCATCACCGGGGCGCGAGTCTGGTCGTCGGGCGCCTCGCGCTTGATCGTCTCTTGGTTGGGGGCGCGTGGCGCGTCGAAGGCGGGTTTCTCCTCCCGCTCATATTGCGGCGGCTTCGGCTTCGGCGGCTCGGGCTTCTTCTGCTCCGGCTTCGGCGGAGGGGGTGGTGGCGGCGGAGGCGGCTGGACGATGATCTGAACCGGAATCTCCTTCTCTGGCTGCGCGATGTCCTTGTCCGGCTGGTCATTCAGAAACAGAAACAGCAGAACCGTCAGGTGCAACAACAGGACAGCAAACAGCAGCTGCGGAAACCGGCGCCGTGCCCTGCGCCAAAAAGGATCGGCCAGCGCGAACAGCCGGTCTTCCGGCCGAACCACCAGGGTTTCCTGGGAAAAAGAAGGCACGTCTGTCACAGAGCCGCTTTCACCTTGCCGGGCCCGGAAATCTTTCGCCAGCCTGCGCTCTAAATCAGATTCGGCGCACGCCCATCAGCCGCCCCTGCCCAACCTTTTGTCACATCCCGCCGCGCGGCGACAAGCATACCGAAAAATCAAACGTCTTCATGGCTTTAGAACAACCCTCCGGCAGCTTGACAGTGGCAGAGGGCATTTTTATGGTGCCGCCGCTTTCACCGGCAAAGCGGGGTCCGGCAAGGCGCGGCGCGTCTTCTCGTCCATCTCGCTTTTTGCGCCGGAGCACATTATAGAGCGCCAGTCCCGCTTCCAAGAAGGCGGATTGGCGATGGCAAAAGGCGAGGGTTCGGACGACCGGGGCAAAGCCGGTCACACCAGCGGGGGGCACGACGCGGGCGAAGACGCCGCCTTGCAGGCGCGGCTTTCCAGATTATCAAACGCACTCGAGCAGCATCAAAATCCGGCTGGGCCGGATGGGATCAAAGTGCCGGAGCTTTCCGGCCAAGAGCTGAGTGCGTCAAATCTTGGGTTTCGTGTGCTTGTCGAGTTCTTTTCGGCGATTCTCGTCGGAACGCTCATCGGCTGGCAAATCGACAAATGGGCCCATACAGGTCCGATCTTTCTCATCATCTTCCTGCTCTTGGGGATGGTGGCGGGGCTGGTGAACATTTATCGGATCGCGGCCGGCCCGAAGCCGCCGCGCGCCGGGTGAAGGCAGAATAAGCGCAGCGCCGCGGCGCCGCGGACTGGTTTAAGGGGTGCAGGTTTCGCAATGGATCCTATTCATCAATTTGCTGTCGAGCCGTTCGTGCCTGTGCATCTCTTCGGGCTCGATGTCAGCTTCACCAATGCTTCGTTGTTCATGATACTGGTCGTCGCGCTCGTCAGCATCGTCATGCTGATCGGCACGTCGCAGCGTTCGATCGTCCCAGGACGGCTGCAATCGGCTGCCGAAATGTCTTACGAATTCGTCGCCTCGACCGTGCGCATGACCGCCGGCACCGAGGGCATGAAATTCTTCCCGCTGATCTTCAGCATCTTCATGTTCGTCCTGGCCTGCAACCTGCTCGGCCTCCTGCCCTTCAGCTTCTCGATCACCAGCCAGATCGTTATCACCTTCGCGCTGGCGATCGGGGTTATTCTTGTCGTGATCGCCGTCGGCGTCTCCAGGCACGGCCTGCACTTTCTGAAGCTGTTTGTGCCGTCGGGCGTGACGATATGGCTTTTGCCGTTCATCGTCGTCATCGAGGTTATTTCCTTCCTGATACGGCCGGTAACCCTCTCCGTTCGTCTCTTCGCCAACATGCTGGCGGGCCATATCACGCTGAAGGTGATGGCGGGTTTCGTCGCCGCGCTGCTCGGCGCCGGTGTTGCCACGTGGATCGTCGCACCGCTGCCCTTCCTCGCCAATGTCGTACTCTTGGGCTTCGAACTCTTCGTTGCGGTTTTGCAAGCCTACATCTTCACCATCCTTTCTTGCGTCTATCTCAACGACGCAATTCATCCGGGCCACTGAATAAAGAGCGCAACAACAGATCGGTCGCCCTTCAATACATGCAGGAGTTTTGAATATGGTAGATGCAATCGCGAGCCCCGGCGAAATCGTCACGGCGGGGAAATATATCGGCGCCGGTCTCGCGGCGGTCGGGACGGGTGCCGCGGCTATCGGCGTGGGTCTGGTCTTCGGCCACTTCCTGTCGGGCGCACTCCGCAACCCGACGGCGTCGGATGCGCAGTTCGGTCGCGCCTTCGTCGGCGCCGCCTTGGCGGAAGCTCTCGGGCTTTTCGCCTTCCTCGTCGCGCTGCTGCTTTTGTTCGCACTTCATTGATTTCAACGGCGCGAGCTGCTTCCGGCGGCTCGCGCTCCATTCATTTTGCAGGACTCGAAAATGGCAGAAGGTACGGCCCAAACAACAGCCAGCCAGGCCCCGCCGGCTCCGGCCAAGCAGCAATTTCCGCCGTTCGATACGACCAATTTTGCGTCGCTGCTGATCTGGCTCGCGCTGACCTTCGGCCTGCTCTATTGGCTGATGTCGCGCATTGCTCTGCCGCGCGTTGCCGGCATCCTTGAGGCGCGCCACCACAAGATCAATACGGACGTGCTGGCCGCGCATGCCAAGCGCAAGGAGGCCGACCAGGCCGCCACCGATTATCAGAAGACGCTGGCCGATGCCCGGACCAATGCTCAGGCGTTAGCGCAAGATACGCAAACGCGCCTCGCCGCCGAGGCTGACGCCAAGCGCCATGCGCTTGAAGCCGAGCTCAACGCCAAGCTTGCCGCCGCCGAAAAGCAGATCGAACAGACGAAAGCCAAGGCGATGGCCAATGTCGATCAGATCGCGCGGGAGACCGCCGCGGCCATTGTCGAACACATCACCGGCAAGCCGGCCGATACGGCCGCCATCGCCGGCGCCATCGCCAAGCTCAAAGTATAAGAGCGGAGCCGCCCCCATGCATTTCGATGCCGAGTTTTGGGATTTTATCGCCTTCGTCGTTTTTGTCGGCTTGCTCGGCTATTTCGGCCTGCATAAAAAGATCGCCGGAGCTCTCGACGCGCGCAGCGCGCGAGTGAAGGCGCAGCTCGACGAAGCGATTTCCCTGCGCAAGGAGGCGGAGGATCTGCTCGCCTCTTTCGTCGAGAAGAAGAAGCAGGCGGAAGAGGAAGCCAAGGCCATCATCGCCCAGGCGCAGGTCGAAGCCGAGATCATCGCCAAGGAGGCGCATGTGCGCGTTGCTGATTTCGTCCAGCGGCGCACAAAGCAGGCGGAAGACAAGATCGCCTCTGCCGAAACGCAGGCGCTGGCTCAAGTGCGCAATGCCGCGACCGACGCCGCGGCCAAGGCCTCCGAGATCGTCCTCAAATCGCAGGCGCAGGGCGCCTACGGCGACGAACTCGTCGAGCAGGGCATAGCCGGCCTCAAGCGCCTGTTGCATTGAGCACAGAGCGCCCGCGCCCGGCCATGAAAAGGTCGCGGTCGCGTGGCTAAAGGCGGGGGTGCGGATCGGCGCGTTGATTTTCCGCTGCGGGCGCGGTTCAGGCCTCGCCCTTGCGCGGGCCCTTCATCCAGCCTGCAGGTTCCGCCCGACGAGGTTTGGATGAAGCGTTCCCCAGGCCGGATTTTCGTCTTCGCAGGCTTTGCCGGCGCGGCTCTTGCCGCGACCGCGCTGTTTGCGGCATTTTCCGGCGCGGCTTTCGCCCAGGGCTATGATTGCGCCGGCCTGCGCGCGCAGATCGCCGCGCTCGATCAGACCAATGCCCGTGCGAACCCCTATGCCGGGACGATCCGCAGCCAGCGGGCGGGCCTGCAGCGCACCGCGGACTATGCGCACAAGATCGGCTGCGACCGCCAGCAATTCATGTTCTTCGGCTCGCCGCCGCCGCCGCAGTGCGGCCAAATCAACGCGCAGATCGCACAATTGCGGGCAAGCCTCGCACAGCTCGAAGGCAGCGCCCGCAGCGTCCTCGATTCGCCGCAGCGCCGGCAGATGGTCGCCAGCTACAACGCTTATTGCCGTCAGCAGACGGCGACGCAAGGCGGCTTCCTGGGCGGCCTGTTCGGCGGCCCGACCCAGAACAATGCGCCCGACGTTTCCGACATTCCCGCGCCCGATGCGCTGCCCGGGACAGACCTGTCCGGACAACCGACCGGCGGCTCCGAAATGCTCTGCGTACGCCATTGCGACGGCGCCTTCTTCCCAATCACTGACGCGCCGGGACGCGACCAGGAGACGCTGGGGGACTTTTGCAAGGCCTCGTGCCCGAATGTCGAAGTGAGCGTCTATTCGCGCGTGCCGGGCCAAGAGATTCAGACGGCGGTCGGGCTCGACGGCAAGCCCTATATGAGCCTGCCGGCCGCGCTCAAGTACCAAAAGACCCTCGACCCCACCTGCACCTGTCGCGCGCAGGGCGCCACTTGGGGCGATACTCTGGCTGGCGCGGAAGCCATGTTGAGCCACAGCAAGAAGGGCGAATTCGTCGTCACGCAGCAGAAATCCGACGAGATGGCGCGCCCAACGACGGCGACCCCGGACAAAAAGAAGAAGCGCGCCCCGGCCCCCGCTGCGGACGACACCAGCGATCAGGACATCATTAATCAGGATGCCGCAGCCGCCGCACAAGTGCCGACCGCGAGCACCGATTCGGCCGGAATTTCCGCCGGCGGCGTCAACAACCAGACTTCTTATCCGCAAGGTGCTGGGCAGACGACGGAAATCACCGGCGCCGACGGCGTCAAGCAGCGTGTCCGGATAGTCGGGCCTCAGCCTTGACCCGGCCGATCAGCGGCAGCAGGGCGGCAAGTTCCGGCCCCTGCTCGCGCCCGGTCAGGGCCAGCCGCAGCGGATGGTAAAGCGCCCGGCCCTTCCGGTTCGTTTGAGTTTTCAACAGATTTGTCCATGCGGCCCAGGTGGTCTGGTCCCAGGGCTCCCCCGGCAGGATCGTGCGGGCCACGGCGATAAAATCCGCGTCTTCGATGGCCGGGGTGATCGCCGCGTCGACGACGGCCCACCAGATCGCGATATCGCCGAAAGCTTCCAGATTGCCGCGCACGGCGAGCCAGAAGGGTTCCGCCTTCGGCCCGCTGATGCCCGCCGCCGCGAGACGCGCGGCCGCCGCCGCAAAGCTCATCTGATGCAGCGTGCGCGCGGAGAGGGTTTTCAGCTCCGCCGGGTCGAACCGCGCCTGATTACGGCTGACATGCGAGAAATCGAAATCCGCGGCGAGTTCGTCGAGCGACTGCACGGGATGAACCGATTCCGAAGTTCCCGTCAGAACCGCGCAGGCAGCGACCGCCAGAGGTTCGATCCCCTCCTCCCGAAGCGTACCGATCGACAGCGCGCCGCTGCGCTTCGAAAGCCCCTCGCCGGAGGCGGTCGTCAGCAGGTTGTGATGGCCGAAGACAGGCGCAGCGCCGGGGCCGCCAAGCGTCTCGAAGAGCTGGATCTGCACAGCGGTATTGGTGACGTGGTCCTCGCCGCGGATGATATGGCTGATCTCGAGGTCGAGGTCGTCCACGACGGAGGGCAGCGTATAAAGATAGGTTCCGTCCTCCCGCACCAGCACCGGGTCCGACAGGGAGGCGCAGTCGATATGGCTCGCGCCACGGACGAGATCGTCCCAGTGCACAACCACATGCTCGAGCAGAAAGCGCCAATGCGGGCGCCGTCCCGCCGCCTCCAGCGCCGCGCGGTCCGCGTCCGTCAGGGTCAGCGCGGCGCGATCATAGATCGGCGGCAGGCCGCGCGCTTGCTGGCGCTTGCGCCGGCGCTCCAGTTCCTCGGCCGTCTCGTAGCAGGGGTAGAGCCGCCCGGCGCCCCGCAATTTCGCCGCCGCCGCGTCGTAAAGGGCGAACCGCTTGGACTGGTGAACGATTGCATCCGGCTCAATGCCAAGCCATCTGAGGTCTTCCTCGATCGCCTGGGAATATTCCTCTTTGGAGCGGGCCACATCAGTGTCATCGAAACGCAAAATGAATCGGCCACGGTCTTTCGTTACAAAAAGAAAATTGATGAGCGCCGTGCGGGCATTGCCGATATGGATTCGGCCAGTGGGCGAGGGGGCAAAACGGACAACGGGCGGCATGATCTTCCTTTCGTTAACGGCCTACCCTCGCAACCGCTAGACCGCAAGGCTGATGCTCGGTTGCAGGTTTCGACGCCGCCGTTGGATTGCGTTCGCGGGCCAATGTGGGCAAACTGAAAAGGTGCGGAGGCGCCGCTGATGACGCTAGCCTGGGCCCTGGCCCTTATCTGTTTTGTTCTTGTCGTCCTCAATCTGATCAGTGACGGCATTGCAATCCGCAATTCCAAGCCCCGCGCGACGCCGCTGCCGGCCGCTCCGGATGCGCCGGGCGTGTCCATCGTGCGCCCGTGCTGCGGCATCGACAATTTCTGCGAGGAAACGCTCGGCTCGAGCTTCAAGCTCGACTACCCTTCCTATGAGGTCATTTTCTGCGTCGCCCGCAGCAACGATCCGGTCGTGCCGGTGCTGCAAAAGCTGATCGCGGCCAATCCCGCAGTTCCGGCGCAGTTGATCATCGGCGACGAACGGGTGAGCGCCAATCCCAAGCTTAACAATTGCGTGCGCGGCTGGGAGGCGGCCCGGCACGAATGGGTCATCCTCGCCGATTCCAACGTGCTGATGCCGCGTGACTATATCCAGCGGCTCCTCGCCGCCTGGCAGCCGACGACAGGTCTCGTCTGCTCGATGCCGCAGGGATCGCATCCGCAGAACCTGTGGGCCGAGCTCGAGATCGCCTTCCTCAATACTTATCAGGCCCGCTGGCAATATGCCGCCGACGGCGTCGGCACCGGCTTCGCCCAGGGCAAGAACATGCTCTGGCGGCGTGATATTCTGGACGACGCGGGCGGCATCCGCGCCCTCGCGGCGGAGATCGCCGAGGACGCCGCCTCGACCAAAGTGGTGCGCGCCGCGGGCCTCAATATCAATCTCGTCGACAGCCCCTTCCCGCAACCGCTGGGCAAGCGGACGCTAGGGGATATCTGGAGCCGCCAGATTCGCTGGGCGCGCATGCGGCGCAAGACGTTTCCGCTGCATTTCCTGCCGGAGCTTCTCTCCGGCTCCGCGACCCCGGCCATCATCGGCGCCTATGCCGCCGGTCTCTTCGGCGTTACGCCGCTGGCCGGGGCCGCGCTGGTTCTCGCCGTGCTCTATAGCGGCGAGACGGCGCTCGCTCTCTCCAACAGGTGGCATTTCTCCTGGCGCCTGCCATTCCTCTTCCTGCTGCGCGATCTGATGTTGCCGGTCGTCTATGCCGATGCGTGGCTCGTCAACGATTTCGTCTGGCGCGGGACGGAAATGACGATGCGCGAAAAGGAACGGCCGAGCACCTGAAGCGACGCGCGGCCGCCCCGGCGCGAAGGATCGCCGCCAGTCTGCCGAAGGGCGGACTGGCGCAATGAGGCGCAACGCTTGAGCTAAGCTATTCCGCGGCCACTTCCGCTGGCGGGCGTTGCAGGCGCTCGGCCTTCAACAATTCCGCCACCAGGAAAGCAACCTCGATCGCCTGCTCAGCGTTGAGGCGTGGATCGCAATAGGTGTGGTAGCGGTCGGAGAGATCGGATTCCGAGATCGCCCGCGCGCCGCCGGTGCATTCGGTGACATTCTTGCCGGTCATTTCGAGATGCACGCCGCCGGCATAAGTGCCCTCGGCATGATGCACGGCGAAGAAGCTGCGGATTTCGCTCATGATGCGATCGAACGGCCGGGTCTTGTAGCCCGAGGCCGCCTTGATCGTATTGCCGTGCATCGGATCGCAGGCCCAGAGCACATGCCGGCCCTCGCGCTGAACGGCGCGGATCAGCTTGGGCAGATGATCGCCGATCTTGTCGGCGCCGAAGCGGCAGATCAAGGTGAGCCGGCCAGGCTCGTTAGCCGGATCGAGCCGGTCGATGAGCTGGAGCAGGTTTTCCGGCGTCAGCGACGGACCGCATTTGAGACCGAGCGGATTTTCGATGCCGCGCAGATATTCGATATGCGCGTGGTCGAGCTGGCGCGTGCGGTCGCCGACCCAAAGCATGTGACCGGAGGTGGCGTAATAATCGCCCGTGGTCGAATCGACGCGCGTCAGCGCCTCTTCATAGCCGAGCAGCAAAGCCTCGTGCGAGGTGTAGAAATCCGTCTGCCGCAATTCCGGATGCGATTCCGGATCAAGCCCGATCGCCCGCATGAAACCGAGCGTCTCGGTGATGCGATCGGCCAGTTCCTGATAGCGCGCCGACTGCGGGCTGTCCTTGATGAAGCCGAGCATCCAGCGATGCGCATTCTCGAGATTGGCATAACCACCCGAGGCGAAGGCGCGCAGCAGATTGAGCGTCGCGGCGGATTGCCGATAGGCCATGAGCTGGCGCTGCGGATCCGGCGTGCGCGATGCCTCGGTAAAGGCGATGTCGTTGACAATATCGCCGCGATAGCTCGGCAGCGACACATCGCCCTTCTTCTCGAAAGGCTCGGAACGCGGCTTGGCGAATTGCCCGGCGATGCGGCCGACCTTGATCACCGGCAGCGCCGCACCAAAGGTCATCACCACCGACATCTGCAGGAAGACGCGGAAGAAGTCGCGGATATTGTCCGCTGCATGCTCGGCGAAGCTCTCGGCGCAATCGCCGCCCTGGAACAGGAAGGCCTCACCCTTCGAGGCCTTGGCGAGCAGAGCCTTCAGCTTGCGGGCCTCGCCGGCGAAGACGAGCGGCGGGAACGAGGCGAGCTGACGCTCGACATCGGCAAGCGCCTGCGCGTCCGGATAATCCGGCACCTGTTCAATGGGCTTTGTCCGCCAGCTTTTCGGCGACCAGGGTTCGAGAGGCATGACACGATCCGAAGCGCCGCAGATGGCCGGCGCGATGCAATTGACGAGACCGAATTTATTCAGCGGCTGCTGTTAACACGATATGTGACGCTTGGCGACACTCGTCAACCAAGCCGCCCACGTAAGCCTATATTGCTGATTTATAATAGTTTAAGGCGTCCGTTCCTCGTCCATCAGCGCCGCCGCCTCACCGGGGTCGAGCTTGACCTGCTCATAGCGGGCGCTGCGGCTATGCAGCGTCACCAGCTCCTCGGCGGAGGTCGGATGCACCGCGATCGTGGTGTCGAAATCGGCCTTGGTGGCTCCCATTTTGACAGCGATTCCGAGGAGTTGCGCCATTTCGCCGGCATCGTCGCCAAGGATGTGGACGCCCAGCACGCGGCCCGTCTCCCCATCCACGACGATCTTCATGAAGACCTTTTCCGCCCGGCCGGACAGAGTCGCCTTGAGCGGCCGGAACTGCGTCTGGAACACATCGACGATTGCATGCCTCAAACGCGCCTCGGCCTCCGTGAGCCCGACTGTGCCAAGCTCCGGCGTCGTGAAGACCGCCGTCGGGACGTTGGAATGATCGACGGCGCGGGCCTTGCCGCCGAAGACCGTATCGGCAAAAGCATGACCTTCGCGGATCGCGACCGGCGTCAGTGCCAGACGATTCGTCACATCGCCGACGGCATAGATCGAGGGCACGGAGGATTGTGAATAGGGATCGACGCAGACCGCACCGACGGCATCGAGGCGAACGCCGAGCTTTTCGAGGCCGAGACCGCGCGTATTGGGATGGCGCCCCGTCGCGAGCATCACCTGATCGACATCGAGAGTTTCGCCTTTGGCCAAGGTCACGCTGATTGCCTCGCCCTTCTTCTCAAGGCGCGTCGGCATGTTCTCGAATTTAAAGGTGATCCCGGCTTCACTTAAAGCGCCGCGCAAAGCCGCGCGCAGATCATCGTCGAAGCCGCGCAGGATGTTCTCGCCGCGCAGAGCAATCGTCACCTCGCTGCCGAGGCGGCGCAGCAAGGCGGCGAATTCGACGGCGATATAGCCGCCGCCGACGATGAGAATGCGCTTCGGCTGTTGCTTGAGATCGAAGATTTCATTCGAGGTGATGGCGAGCTCGCGGCCCGGCACGTCCGGCCCGAGAAAGGGCGCTGCGCCGGTCGCAACGAGGATCACCTTCGCCGAGATGATGCGGCCATCGGCGAGCAGCCTGACTTTGTGCGCATCCTCGACCACCGCGCGGCTCTCGACCAGCACGACGCCGGCCTTTTCGAGATTGGCGCGATAGATCGCCGAGAGCCGCGCGATCTCTTTGTCTTTCGCGGCGATGAGCTTCGCCCAGTCGAAAGACGAAGAGCCGAGCGTCCAGCCGAAACCTTCCGCATCGGCAAAGGCATCCGCGAAGCGGCTCGCATAGACCATCAGCTTTTTCGGAATGCAGCCGCGGATGACGCACGTGCCGCCGACGCGAAATTCCTCCGCCAACATGACTTTCGCGCCATAGCCGGCCGCGATCCGCGCGGCGCGCACGCCGCCGGAGCCCGCACCGATGACAAAGAGATCGACGTCATAATCCGCCATCAGCCGAGGCTCCCGAAAACCGTGACGCCTTCTGCCCCGGCGGAGATGACGGCGCTGGCAAGGCCGAGGAACAGCCCGTGCTCGACAACGCCGGGAATGGCGGTCAGCCGCGCCGCGAGATCCTCGGGCGCCGGAATGACCCCAAAAGCGCAATCGAAAATATAATGGCCGCTGTCGGTGACGAAGGGCGCGCCCGAGGCCTCTTTGCGCAAACGGATTTCCCCGCTGCAGCCAGCCAGCGTGGACTCGCGCACGATGAGATGGCGGGTTGCTTCGACGCCGAAGCGGTTGACCTCGACCGGCAGCGGATACCTGCCGAGCGTCTTCACCGCTTTCGAGGCATCGGTGATGACGATCATGCGCTGCGAGGCGGTGGCGACGATCTTTTCGCGCAGCAACGCCCCGCCGCCGCCCTTGATGAGCCGCAAGGCCAGGTCGAATTCGTCCGTGCCATCCACGGTAAGATCGAGAGTCTGCACAATGTCGAGATCGGCCAGGGGGATGGCCAGCGATTGAGCCTGGGCGCGCGTGCGCTCCGAGGTCGGCACGCCGACGACGTGCAGCCCCTGCGCCACCTTTTCGCCGAGCAGCGCGACGAAATGCGTCGCCGTGCTGCCCGTGCCGAGGCCAAGGCGCATGCCCGGCTCGACCAGTTCGAGCGCCTTGGCGGCGGCCTGCCGCTTCAAATCGTCCGCATTGCTCATAACGGCCAGCTAGGCTCTCGTCCCCCGCGCGTCAACAGGGCGGGGCTATTTTGCCGGGGGCGTGCAGACGACTTTATCGTTGAGGACATAGCAGATCGACATCAGGCCGGTGCGCAGATCGACGCGGAAGACGCCGCCTTCACGCTCATGGCTCGAGGCGACGAGGGCATAATCGCTCGGCCCCTGTGGGCCCGCCCCCTGCCCCGGCTCGTAGCAGAGCGTGACGCCGACTGTCCCCTCCTTGAGCCCGTATTGGCAGGCGCCGATCTCGCCGGTGGCGCGATCGAGCCGATAGACGCGGTTCAAATCCCGCTCCGGCGCGGCCAGGAAATCGTAATTCCCGGCTAAGGCGCCCCCCGCGCCCAGGCTAAAAAGGCCAATTGCCAGACAGAGAGAGGCACGCGGGAGAAATCTCGGCATCGGAGGCTCCGGTTCTGCGAATCGCCCCCCACTTTACACCGGCGGCGGTCAAAACTGCGGTAGGCCGCGCGCGCCACCGCGTATGCTTGATCCGGCTGTGCAAGACGCTTATGCCCTGCCCCATGACCCAACCTCTTCTCGTCTTCGACCTCGACGGCACGCTCGCCGAAACGGCCCCGGACCTCGTCGCAACGCTCAATCAGGTGCTGGCGGACATCGGCATTGCACCGGTGACGTACGAGTCGGCGCGCGCGATGGTCGGCGGCGGCGCCCGGCTGATGATCGAGCGCGCCGTGACCCACGCCGGGGTCTCGTTGCCGAAGCCGAAGATCGACCAGATGTTCGACGACTTCCTCGTTCACTACAACGCCCATATCGCCGACGCCTCGACGCTGTTTCCCGGCGTTCTCGCGGCGCTCGACCAGTTCGAGGAAGCCGGTTGGCGCTTTGCGGTCTGCACCAACAAGATCGCCCAATCCTCCGTCCTGCTCTTGAAGGCGCTCGGCGTCGCCGACCGTTTCGCGGCGATCTGCGGGAAGGATACGTTTCCGGTGAGCAAGCCGGATGCCCGCGCGCTGCTGATGACGATCGAGAAGGCCGGCGGCCGGCATGACAATGCCGTCATGGTCGGCGATTCGAAGACCGATATCGAAACGGCGCAGAATGCCAAGATTCCCGTCGTCGCGGTCGATTTCGGCTATTCCGACCAGCCGGTGGCGACTTACAAGCCGAACCGGGTGATCTCGCATTTCGACACTTTGTGGGATGCGGTGGCGGATATCGGCCGCGGCACGGGCCTCGGCGTGCGGAAAGCCGCACAATAGGCATTGACGTGGAGCGTCACGGCACAGGCACGCCGGCGCCATGCTTGACTGCCCATGCCAGGGTGCGTAAACCCCTGCCCGGAGCCGACGCGTGTTCCGGAAAAGCTGTATGACTTTTCCGACAAGAACACGCTCCAACACTTTGAATTGGGCGCGTAGCTCAGCGGGAGAGCACTCCCTTCACACGGGAGGGGTCACAGGTTCAATCCCTGTCGCGCCCACCATGTAAACCGCTGATTTCCCAAGAATCTTGCACGACCGCAAGCTGCGACGACGCATTCGACGCACCGGCGGGCGATTGTTTCAGACCTACCGCTCGGCACCATATTCGAGGAAGCTCAAATATGAAGCCAGCGCTTCAATGTCTCGTCCGGATAGGCTTCGCGCAACTTTAGGCATTGGCTCCGCGGCAGGGCTATAGCCCTCCGCCCATTCCTCAAGCCGCCTCTTCAAATAGAAATAAGACAGTCCCCCCAAACGCGGAATTCCCCGCACGCCCTCGCCATTTGGGCCGTGACAAACGATGCAGGCCGCTATGTTGGCTTCCGGGACTCCAAATTCAAAAATGTTCCGCCCGCTCGCCACAAGGTCACGATTGCCGTCGTTGGCGGCCTCTGGCGGCAGGCTCGCAAAATAGCTCGCGAAGCCATGCGCCATATCCTCGTCGACATGGACCACGGCATTCCACATGAAGTCCCGCGAATAGGGATTGTCGCGCACATGGGTGCGGAAGTTCATCAGCTGCGCGTCGAGATAGAGCTCCTGTTGTCCGGCCAATCTGGGCGCATTCGAATAGCCCTGGCCAGACGGGCCATGACACCATGTGCAATTCTTGACCGGAACGGTCTCGCTGGCGAGCAGCGGCCCGGCGACGCAAGAGACGATCGTCAGGAGAGCCAATTTCGTCACGATGCGTTTCATGATCTTTGCTCGTATTCCTAGAGCCAATCAGTTTCGAAGAGACCGCCTTCACCTCAAACTGCTGAGATAAGCCGCAAGCGCCTCCACTTGCGCACGGGTCAAATTATGCGTCGTCGGAAGCATGATTGCCGAAATGTCCGGCGCGCCCTGACCGCGTTCGTTGGACCAGTTCGTCAAGACTTTGATGATGTACCAATAGAGCTGCCCGGCGAGCCGCGGAATTTGACCACGCCCCTCCGCCTTCAGGCCGTGACAGGCGAAACAAGCGGGGACATTGTCCTCCGGTAACCCCTGTTCAAAAATCTCCTTGCCGAAAGCCGCCCCAGCCCTTGGAGCGCCCCCATAGGGCGGCGGATTGAGCTTCTCGAAATGCGTCGCCAAGGCCGAGACCAATGTCGGTTTTAGGGTGTGCGCGACGCTGAACATAACGGGATTTTTGCGCCGGCGTTCGATGAAGGCCCGCAATTCGTTCTCTATGTATTGCGGGTGTTGCCCGGCCAAGCGCGGCATCGCGAAATAGCCACGGAAGCCTTGTGCGGAAGGTCCATGGCAGGTTTCGCAATAATTCAACTTGGCTTGGAACTCCTGGTTCGCGGGGCCGCCAGCGGCGCGGCCAGCGTGAAGCGCAATGACGAGAACGGCGAGCGCCGCGGCCAGCGACGCGAGGTGTAAGGCTGCCGGTAGATTGAGGGTTCTCATGCCGGGCTCCCCGCGCTTGCAATAGCGTTCCTGAATTTCAGTGCTGGCTCAGTGCAACGTCTGTGCGACTCGGTGCGGCGAGCAGGCAAGGCCATTACTCCAAACTGCTAAGATAGGCCGCCACCTCGGTAACCTGCTCGGTCGTCAGCAGATGCGCGATCGGCGCCATGATGGCAGACGTATCCGGCTTCTTCGGGTCCTGACCGCGCTCCTTGGTCCAATTCGTCAGCTTGTTGATGATGTAGTCGTTGAGCTGCCCGGCGAGACGCGGAAATTGATCGCTGCCCTTCGCCTGCGGCCCGTGACAGGAGGCGCAGGGGGGCACATTCTGGCTGGGAATGCCATTCTCGAAAATTGCCTTTCCAGCCGCCACCAGGTTCTCCGGCGCTCCGCCGAGCGGCTTCGGATTCAGCGTCGCGAAATAGGCCGCAAGGCCGTCGACCATCGCGGGGCTCAGCACATGCGCGACGCGAAACATCACCGGATTCATCCGGCGTCTCTCGATAAAGGCGCTGAGCTGATTTTTGATGTATTGCGGTTGCTGTCCGGCCAGGCGCGGAATTGGAAACACGCCGCGGAACCCTTGCGCCGCAACGCCATGGCACGTCATGCAATAGGTTCGCTTAGCCTCGAACGCTTGCTTCGGAACGGTAGCGACCGGGGTTTCCGCGATGCAGACGGAGGCGATGAAGACAATGAAGACCATGGCGAACATCGAGCTGGGCTTAAATATAAAACCGAGACGATCCATGATCCGACCCCATAACCTCGCGATAGACTGGCAGATTTGCCAAAGACATGTTTCGTCAGAACATGAGCCACGAATAGGCAAGGAAAGTATTGTTGTCTGAAGCGTTGTGCCCTGCCCCGTCGAAGTTGGCCGTACCGCCATACAGCGTCAGATATTTCGTGTAGGAAACGCCAATGCGCGCGTTGGCCCATGGAAACGGGCCGGGCATGCCGTGACTGAAAGGCAGATAGGCGACATCGAAGAGAAAGCCGTTGCCGTTGGGGCTATTGGCAATGCTATTTGGGCCATAGAGATTTGCGTCGGCCGAACCGCTCACATCGAAATAGCTGGCCGTGAGACTGTAAGTGTTGTCGTAGACATAATCGACGCTTGCGCGGAAGCTGTCCAAATTATCCGTAGGGTTCGATGTGGTTTGCAATGCATATGACGCATTGTACTGATCCGTTTCGTATATGTTTGACACCTTGGCTTCGAACGCATGCTTGCCATGGATGAATTGGTATTGCGCGTCGAATCCGATATCGAGGATTCGATCGACGCCGAAACCGGGACTGGCGTAGGGCACTTCGGTGGCGTACATGCCGAAGGCCCCGATCATGAAACTATGTTCTCCAATGGTCGGCGCAAAGGCCACCCGCCAATAAGGCGCGATCCCATCGATCGACGGGAATGAAGTGGGGTCGAGACCAAGCGCCTGCTGCGTCGACGAGGACAGGGTCCGATAGCCGGTGAGTTCGGCGTAGACCATGTTATTCCACCAGGCATAGACGCCGGCACCAGCGACGCCTCCGGCAAAACCGCCCTCAAGCATCGTCCCCGGAGGGGTAAAGGCGGGGCCGGTCGCCGCGGAGATATAGGGCAAGCCCCATGCTGGCGTCGTGTTCCAGACGTCCTGAACGGTCGGGTTGTTATTGACGTCGACGCCTACGATGAGATCCGAGCCGAAAGCCTTCATCGTCCGAGTATAGCGGATATCCGTATTATCGATGCTCCAGCTATTTCCGACACCGTCATAGGTGCCCTGAATGAAAGCGCCGAGATTGTCGTAGATCTGACCGCCGTAGAATAGGCTCAGCTGGCTCAAAACGACATTGTCGTTTGTACTCGTCGACGGCGTCGGAGGCGCATCGAGGTTCTTCTGGAAATGCTCAAATTGCGGCCCTTGGATCATCAGCGCAAGCGGCGGGGCCTGGGTATTTGTAAGGCCGCCGCCCGCCGTATAGCCGGAGAGTTTGAACAAGCGGCCGAAAGGCGTCAGTTCCGGAAAGGCAGTGTGGCAAGCGGCGCAAGGCTGGCCAGTCTGCATCGCGAAAGACGGGAGCGCGGATGCCGGCTGCGGCTTGATAAGAATGCCGAGGCCAACAATAGCCAGGGCACCGAGAGCGGCAGCAGCGATAGCGATAAGCGCCGGCCTGCTGGCCACAACGGATTCAATGACGGCGCATTTGCGCTCAGACGAATCTGCCTCATCGAGGCCGCAGGCTACGCCCGCAGGCGCCTCCGCAGACGCGAGCTCCAGCATGACCTTCCCCCTAGGTGTCACGGATCTCGTTACATGCAGGCTCTTTTTTTAACTCAATATCACGCTTGAAGGCCGCAGTATATTGATTCGGATCATATCCGGGTTCCCGGACATTTGCATCCGATAAACATTTGCGGGGACGGCGACGGTCGAAGGGGCTCACGATGCGAGCCTCCGATCCGATAAGAAAACGCCGCCGCCTCCCTCTCGCGAGGTGGCAGCGTCGCAATCGATCCAGCCATGATCGCCCACGCCGCAAGAACGGCGCGGGCGCGATGTATTGATTATTTCGCCTTCAGCACGCCAGCGAACTGGCCCATGAGATAGCCGAGAATGACGCCGGCTATGGCCGAGAGTATGACCAGGACAACAGGGTTAGCCGCGCCGACCGTCGTGACGGCTGCCAGCTTACCGGACGACAGCGTATAGGCGACGACCATGGCAAAGCCGTAGACATTGGCCGGAACCACCGAAAGCTGCTCAATCGAAGCAACAATAACCAAGAAGAATACAAACACGCCAACGACCAGCGCGGGCCAGAACGTGCCCAAGGCAGGCATCGGGACTTTGACGATGACCAGCAGCGTGATCCATCCGACGATCGCGCCGTAGATTATACCGGTAAGCGTTTTGATCAACGCATTGTTGTCGCCGCCCGCGGCGAAGAAACAGCCGGCGGTGATGAACCCGGCCCAAACAAGAACATAGGGCGCGAGCGGGCCCAACGCGAGATAGGCCCAAACCGCGCCTAAGACAGCGACACTTATTGATAATGCCAGCAATTGCGACATCGACGTTTCTCCCCAGAGTATTGCCTATTGTCTTTCTGGCGGAGCGTGCAGCCGACTCGGACGAGTTCTGGTTTGCAGAACGCTCCGATCAAAATGCTAGCATAATGCCTAGCAAATAGGTCATAAAGCGAAGGCCAGGATGGCACAAACCTGTGCAAATGCCCAAATCCGGACGTGAACATCACCTGTCGAGCCCACCAAGCGGCTGATTTCATTTGCGTCGCCGATATTCCGTTTTGCGCAATCATGCGGTTCGACACAGAACGGCACGCAAACATTCGCGGGTGATACGCGGAAAATCGGTGGAATTTGATCGGGCTTTGTCCCTATTGCCAGCTTCGACAAGGCAGCGGCTATATGCGCAGGGGATGAACCATGATGACGCGACGCCAAGCGAATAGCGGAATTCTCGCCAGCGCGGCATTTGCGGCCGCGCCGGTGTTCGCAGCCACGCAGAAGCTTAAGCCTATCGAACTGCCTGCGCCCCGGAGCGAAGGCGGTATGCCTCTGATGAATGCGTTGAAGCTGAGACATTCAACGCGCGAATTTTCGGATCGGCCGCTTCCCTCACAGACCCTTTCCGATCTGTTGTGGGCCGCCTTTGGCATCAATCGTCCTAACGGCTACCGCACCGCACCCTGCGGACGCTACATCATAGCGATCGACATCTACGTCGCGATGAACAATGGCGTGTGGATCTACGAGCCGAAGACGCACGCTCTGCTGCCTCATCTGAGTAGCGACATCCGAGCACAGACAGGTCTTCAGGACTTCGTGGGGACCGCGCCGCTGAATTTGGTCTACGTCGCCCACGGCGAACGCCTGATGGACGAAACGCATGAGGAGCGTCGGCTCCTTGCCTCGGTCGATACCGGCTTCATCGGTCAAAATGTTTATCTATTCTGCGCCTCGGAAGGCCTCGCCACAGTTTTCCGGGGATCGGTGGATTATCCAAAGCTCCAGCGCACATTGAAACTGCCACGGCAGCAGTTCGTGACTTTTGCTCAGACGGTCGGATATC
This sequence comes from Methylovirgula sp., assembly GCA_031291555.1. Lineage (GTDB taxonomy): Bacteria > Pseudomonadota > Alphaproteobacteria > Rhizobiales > Beijerinckiaceae > Methylovirgula. The sequence continues at coordinate 49,387 of JARLIV010000133.1, forward strand.
CTCGTCGAGCATGAACCGCATCACCCTAGCTTGCGTGCGGGCGGTCCTAATCCGATAAAAGCAGGTATATTGATCGCCTTCGCGCATACAGACTTCGAAACATTATCGTGCTGCTAAGGCAACGGTTACACTCCGATCGAAAGCCCCCTTAGCGGAATATTGGGAGCGAGCCATGCGGATCGATGCGACTCAATTCGGAAGCATAACGATTGACGGAAAGACCTATGACCATGATGTCGTCATCGGCCTCTCCGGCAAGGTGCTAAAGCGACATAAGAAATTATCTAAAGAGAAATACGGAACGTCGCATATCATCTCGCAGGAGGAGGCTGCGGATGTTTTCAACGACGGCTGCGAGGAGTTGATTATCGGCACGGGCCAAGCCGATAACGTGCGCCTGTCGCCGGAGGCGCAGGCATTTTTCGACAGGAAGGCCTGCCACGTCATCCTGCAACCGACGCCGGAAGCGATCCAATCATTCAATCAATCGAAGGCGCGGAAAATCGGCCTCATGCATGTGACGTGCTGAGCAATGACGTGCAAGCGGATGCACGTTTCCGCTAATACCGCGTGATCAATGAAACGCAATCTTACACGCGCGACGTCGGACCAGGTAGTTCGTTCCAATCAAGTCCTAGTTCATCGACGATCTGACGAATAACCCTCGGGTCCAGGGCTTTCTTCGTGCCCAGATCGGGAAGAATAGCTCTCTTGTCTTCCCGATGGACGGTCACGTAGGCGTGACCGTGAGTTTCGATTGTGTCTCTGCCGGCCTCAAAACGGCAACCACGCTCGGCCAACCATTTGCGAAAGGTCGCGCTTTCCATGAAGACCTCCGTTGA
>JARLIV010000134.1 GCA_031291555.1 Methylovirgula sp.
CGACCAGCTGATTCAGATTTTCCTCAACCTTGTGAAAAATGCCGCCGAAGCCATTGGCGAGACGAGGGAAGACCGCGAAATCGAGCTGTCCACGGCGTTTCGGCCCGGCGTGCGGCTGAAATTGCCGAATTCCGATCGCTCGGTGAATCTGCCGCTGCAATTTTGCGTTCGCGACAACGGGCCGGGCGTGCCGCTGGAGATACGGCAGCATTTGTTCGAACCGTTCGTCACGACGAAAACTTCAGGAAGTGGCCTCGGACTTGCACTGGTCGCCAAGCTCATTGGGGATCATGGCGGAACCATAGAATGCGAGTCGCAGCCGCGTCGGACGATATTCAAGGTGCTGATGCCGATGTACGCGCCACTGGACGGGCGCAGCGCCAAAAAGACGTAGAAAAGGACTGGCTCACCGGAGCCCTCAGGAGCAAAGCTGCAATGGGAGGCAATATCCTTGTCGCGGACGATGACGCTGCCATTCGGACGGTGCTGAGCCAGGCGCTGACGCGCGTCGGCTACGAGGTGCGCACGACCGGCAATGTCGCCACGCTCTGGCGCTGGGTGCAGGCGGGGGAGGGCGATCTCGTCATCACCGACGTTGTGATGCCGGACGACAATGCCTTCGAGGTTCTGCCGCGCATCAAGAAGCTGCGGCCCGATCTGCCGATCATCGTCATGAGCGCGCAGAACACGTTCATGACCGCGATCAAGGCGTCCGAGCGCGGCGCTTACGATTACCTGCCAAAGCCCTTCGATCTGCGCGAACTCGTCAGCATCGTCGGGCGCGCGCTGAGCGAGCCGAAGGCGCGTGTCCGGCCGGAACAGCCGGTCGATGACATCGAAAGCATGCCGCTCGTTGGCCGCTCGCCGGCGATGCAGGAGATTTATCGCGTTCTCGCGCGCCTGATGCAGACCGATCTCACGGTGATGATTACCGGCGAGTCCGGCACCGGCAAGGAGCTCGTCGCGCGGGCGCTGCACGATTACGGCAAGCGCAAGACCGGGCCGTTCGTCGCGATCAATATGGCGGCGATCCCCCGCGATCTGATCGAGAGCGAATTGTTTGGCCACGAGAAAGGCGCCTTCACTGGCGCCAACCAGCGCTCCGCCGGCCGCTTCGAACAGGCCGAGGGCGGTACGCTTTTTCTCGACGAGATCGGCGATATGCCGATGGAAGCGCAGACGCGGCTGTTACGCGTTCTGCAGCAGGGCGAATATACGACGGTCGGCGGCCGCACGCCGATCAAGACCAATGTGCGCATCATTGCCGCGACGAACAAGGATCTGCGCAATCTGATTCATCAGGGCCTTTTCCGCGAGGACCTGTTCTTCCGTCTGAATGTCGTGCCGCTGCGGCTGCCGCCCTTGCGCGAGCGCGCCGAGGATATTCCCGATCTTGTCCACCATTTCTTTTCATTGGCGGCGGCCGAGGGCCTGCCGCTGAAACATGTCGAGCAGCCGGCGCTCGAACGACAGAAACGTCACCGTTGGCCGGGCAACATCCGCGAGCTTGAGAATCTCGTGCGCCGCCTCGCCGCGCTTTATCCGCAGGAATCGATCAGCGAGCAATTGATCGATGCCGAACTCTCGGCGGAAGCGGCGCCGTTCCTGTCCGGCTTCGGGCCGCGCGGCGGCGGCGACGAACGCGCCAAAGATACCGAGCGCGGCGACACTTTGGCGGTGGCGGTGGAGCGGCATTTGAACGAACTGTTTCGCGCCCATGGCGAGGGTCTGCCGCCGCCCGGCATCTATCACCGGGTCTTGCGCGAGCTGGAATATCCCCTGATTTCCGCGGTGCTGGCCGCGACGCGCGGCAACCAGATCAAGGCGGCCGAGCTTTTGGGCCTTAACCGCAATACGTTGCGCAAAAAGGTCAAAGACCTCGACATCAAGCTGATGCGCCTGCCGCGCTGAGCGCGACGGGGTTTCCATTGCCCCGGAAATGTCGTAATTCTGCAACAGCGTTACACGAACGCAACGCTGATGCGTTCAGCGGTTGTGATAGAACGCATCCGCCCTCGTGGGACGAAACGGCCAGTCGGCGCGGCCGACAAATAGGCTTTGGGCAGAGAGCTGGATGAGCCAAGCAACAAGTGCGCTCGACCCGAATACGCCGCGCAAAACCCCGCTGCGCCTGATCCTCGGCCGCACGGCGGTCGTGGTGGCGATTGCGGCGGCGTTGATCAGCTTCCTGATCTTTGCCGGCTACACGCCGATTGCGCCAACGGACGTCGTTGTTCTCCGCCTCTTCGTCATCAACCTTCTCTGCATATTGACGCTCGTCGGCTTCGTAATGGTCGAGGCCTGGTCGATCGTCGCGGCACGGCGGCGTCAGGCGGCCGGCGCGCGGCTGCATATTCGTATCGTCGGGCTGTTCACGATCATCGCCATCGTGCCGGCTATCCTCATGGCGCTCGTCGGCTCGATCACGCTCGACCGCAGTTTGAATCCGGCGTTTCTGCGCGACGTGCGCGGCTTCATCCTGCGCACTGGCGAGGCCGCGCAGTTCTTTCAGGAGGGCCAATGCCGGGTGCTGCTGCGCGAGGCGCAATTGACCGCCTCGGACCTCGATCGCGGCGTCTCGCTGTTCAAATCCGACCGGCAATTGTTCCATGAATTCTTCGCTTCGCGGGTCGAAGCTCTCGGCTTCGGCGCGGCGGCGATGATCCATCCTGACGGCAAGATCGACGACAAGGTCGTCGCCGGCGGCAAGGAGGGCGCGCCCATCGTCCAGCCGCAGCGCAATGATTTTGCCGACGCGCGGCAAAGCGAACCGCTCTGTATGGTTTTGGACGAGGGGCGCACCTTCGTCGCCCTGCGCAAACTGGAAGCGTTCGACGACACTTATCTTTACGTCGCGCGGCCGGTCGGCCCGTTCAGTTCCGAGTTTGGCCAGCAGGCCCGGCGGCTCATCACCTTCTATGACATGTTCGATGCCTATCGGCACAATATCCAGATCGCCTTCGCGACGATGTATGTGCTGATCGCACTGGTGATGCTGCTGGCTGCGACCTGGGTCGGCCTTGCCTTCGCTAATGGTCTCGTCGCGCCGATCCGCCGTCTGATCGCCGCCGCCGACGAAGTCGGCTCAGGCAATCTCGACGCGCATGTCGCGGTCAATCCTTCCGAGGGCGAACTCGGCCATCTCGGCGAGACGTTCAACAAGATGACCTCCGAAATCCGGGTGCAGCAAAACCGGTTGATCGCCGCGAGCAATCTCATCGACGAGCGCCGGCAGTTTACCGAGGCGGTTCTCTCGGGCGTTCCCGTGGCCGTCATCGGCGTCGACGCCAAGGGCCAGATCACGGTGGTCAATCCGTCGGCGGAAAAGCTCATTCCGCACGAGGACGGGCAAAGCGCCGTCGGTCAGGCCATCGACGATGTGCTGCCAGAAGTGACGCCTGTGCTCGATGAGGCGCGCGCCGGCAGCACGCGCCTGGCGCGCGGCCAGATTTCCGTCAATCGCGGCGGGCGCGAGCGCACGTTCAACCTCGTTGTGACGACGGAATCGGGCGGCCAGACCGAGAAGAACTATGTCATCACACTCGACGACATCACCGATCTCGTCACCGCGCAGCGTACCGCGGCCTGGGCCGATGTGGCGCGGCGCATCGCGCACGAGATCAAGAATCCGCTGACGCCGATCCAGCTCTCGGCCGAGCGGTTGAAGCGCAAATACGGCCGCCTTGTCGTCACCGACCGCGACGTTTTCGATCAATGTATCGACACGATCATCCGGCAAGTGGATGACATCAAGCGGATGGTCGACGAATTCTCGGCTTTCGCGCGGATGCCGCGTGCGCGACTCGTCCCCGACGATGTGACGGAATGCCTGCGCCATGTCATCTTCCTCATGCGCGTCGGTCACCCGGAGATAGAGTTCACCGATGCGATGCCAGAAACGGCGGTCATCGCCAATTTCGACCGGCGGTTGCTGTCACAGGCCATCACCAACATCACCAAGAACGCCACCGAGGGCATCGCGGCCCAGGCGGAGATCGAACCGATGAAGGGCAAGATTTCGATTTCGCTGGATGTGACGCCGGAGGGGCTTGTCGAAATTTTCGTGGCTGATAATGGCAGGGGGTTCCCGAAGGAAAATCGGCACCGCCTGCTTGAGCCCTATATGACGACGCGGGCCGAAGGCACTGGCCTCGGCCTCCCGATTGTCGCCAAGATTCTCGAGGACCACGGCGGCGGCATCGAATTGCTCGACGCGCCCGGAGGCCGCGGCGCTTGCGTCCGGCTTTACTTTCCGAAAGGTGACACATCGCACCGCGATGTTGAATTTATAGATGAAAAACATTCGTCTGCCGTCATTGAAAGCGCCAAATAAATGAACGGGTCTTACTTGCATGCCAAGTGACATTCTGATCGTTGATGATGAGGCTGATATCCGTGACATCGTGTCAGGCATTCTGTCTGACGAAGGGCACGGCACGCGCAGCGCGAAGAATGCGGAGGAGGCGCTCGGCGCGATCGAGTCGCGGCGCCCGCACCTCGTCTTTCTCGACATCTGGTTGCAGGGCTCGCATCTCGACGGCCTGCAACTCCTGCAATTGGTGAAGACGGCGCATCCGAGCCTGCCCGTCGTCATGATCTCCGGCCACGGCAATATCGAAACCGCTGTCTCGGCGATCAAGATGGGCGCCTATGACTTCATCGAGAAGCCGTTCAAGGCCGACCGGCTGGTGCTCGTCGCTGAGCGTGCGCTCGAAGCCTCGCGGCTGAAGCGTGAGCTGAGCGAATTGCGCTCGCGCACCGGCGCCGCCAATCGCATCGTCGGCAAGTCGAGCATCATCCATCAGCTGCATCAAGTGATCGAACGCGTCGCGCCCGCCAATTCGCGGGTGCTGATCACCGGCGCGCCCGGCTCCGGCAAGGAGCTGGTCGCGCGTAGCATCCATGATGCCTCGCCACGCGCCAACGGCCCCTTCGTCGTCATCAATTCGGCCACGATCACGCCGGAGATGATGGAGATCGAGCTCTTTGGCGTCGAGAGCCGCGACGGCCAGCAGAGCCGCAAGGTCGGTGCGCTGGAGGAAGCGCACGGCGGCACGCTCTATCTCGATGAAATCGCCGACATGCCGAAAGAGACCCAGGGCAAGATCCTGCGCGTCCTGGTCGATCAGAACTTTCTGCGCGTCAATGGCGCGACCCGCGTCAATGTCGACGTGCGCATCCTCTCATCGAGCTCGCGCGATCTGCCGCGCCTCATAAACGAGGGCGCGCTGCGCGAAGACCTGTTCCATCGGCTCTCCGTCGTGCCTATTCGGGTGCCGTCGCTCTCCGAACACCGCGAGGACATTCCGCTGCTGATCGATTTCTTCATGGATCAGATTTCAGCGACAACCGGCTTGCCCAAGCGCAAGATCGCCGACGAGGCGATGGCCGTGCTGCAATCGCATGATTGGCCGGGCAACATCCGCCAGCTTCGCAATAATGTCGAGCGGCTGATGATCCTCGCCGCCGGCGATCCGAATACGGAGCTGACATCAGACATGCTGCCGGCGGAAATCGGCGCGCTCGTGCCGTCAACGCCCAACGGCTCCGGCGGCGAGAAGCTGATGAGCCTGGCGCTGCGCGACGCGCGCGAGGTTTTCGAGCGCGAATATCTGGTCGCGCAAATCAATCGCTTCGGCGGCAATATTTCGCGCACGGCAGAATTCATCGGGATGGAGCGCTCGGCGCTGCATCGCAAGCTGAAGTCGCTTGGCATCGACTGACCGATTGAGGGAGCGGGGACGGGGTGGGGCGTATTGCTTATGTGAATGGGCGCTATCTGCCGCAGGCCCAGGCGACCGTTGCGATCGAGGATCGCGGTTATCAGCTCGGCGATGGCGTTTACGAGGTTTGCGAGGTCAGGAATGGCGCCCTGATCGACGCGGCGCTCCACCTCGCCCGGCTGGACCGCTCACTGCGCGAACTGCAAATTGCTCAGCCTCTGGTGCCGGGCGCGCTCGCGCTGGTGCTGCGCGAGGTGCTGGCCCGCAACAAGGTCCGCGACGGTTATGTCTATATTCAAGTGACGCGCGGCGTTGCCCCTCGCGATCACACCTTTCCGGTCCCGGCCGTGCGGCCGAGCCTTGTCGTTACTGCTAAGGCGATCGATCCGGCCAAGGGCGCGGCGCTGGCGGCCAAGGGCATCAAGGTCATCTCGCTGCCGGACATCCGTTGGAAGCGACCTGATATCAAGACGATAAATCTTCTTCCGAATGTGCTGGCGCGGCAGGCGGCGAAAGAGCAGGGCGCTTACGAGGCCTGGCTCATCGATGCCGAAGGCATGGTGACCGAGGGGGCCGCCTCCAATGCCTGGATCGTCACGGCGGACAAGACGATCGTCACGCACCAGGTCGATCATTCGATCCTGCGGGGGGTGACACGGACGACGTTGTTCGATCTCATCGCCGCGAAGGACCTTAAGCTCGAAGAGCGCCGGTTCAGCCTCGAAGAGGCGAAGCGGGCTGTCGAGGCCTTCATCACTGGCGCGACGACGCTCGTCATGCCGGTCGTCGCCATCGACGACGTTACCATCGGTGATGGCAGGCCCGGGGCGCTCGCGACAAGCCTGCGCGCGCAATTTCACAATTTTGCTAAGGCAACGTCGTAAACAGGCAAGCTGTTGGTTAAGGCCCAGGGCGGCGGCAAGTGGGATAAACTTCCTCTTGCAGCTTTGCTGCGGCGTGGGTCTAATGCGCGCGATCGGCCAGGGAACACCAAGCTGCCGGCCGGTCCACCTCGTGGCCTTTTCGTCTAAAGAGCGGGTCGGGTTTCTGCCAAACCACGGCCTCAAGAAAAGAACTGGAACAAGAAAATGGCGGCTGAACGCACCCAGAACTTACAGGACACATTTCTCAATTTTGTCCGGAAGAACAAAGTTCCACTCACCATTTTTCTGGTCAACGGCGTCAAATTGCAGGGCGTTGTGACTTGGTTTGACAATTTCTGCGTCCTGCTGCGCCGCGACGGCCACTCCCAACTCGTCTACAAGCACGCGATCTCCACCATCATGCCGGGCCATCCGATCCAGATGTTCGAGCCAGGCGAAGAAACCTCGGCGGGGTCGTGACGCAGCGGCAAGCTGACGTAGCGGAGCCGCGGCCGGCCAAAGTGCGCCAGACCGTGGAGACCAAGACGGCGCGCACGCGCGCGCTCGTTGTCGGGCCTTATCTCAATCCGCGCCAGCAACGCCGCGCCGAGGCGGCCAGTGCCCGCATGGCCGAGGAGGGCCGTTCGCCCGAGGCGCGGATCGCGGAAGCGCGCGGACTCGCCGAAGCGATCGAGGTCGAGGTCGTCGGCACCGAGATCGTCAGCCTCTCGCAGATCCGTCCCGCGACTTTTCTAGGCCAGGGCAAGGTCGAGGCGCTTGCCGCGCGGACGAAAGACGAGACTATCGACCTCGTCATCATGGATTGCGCGCTCTCGCCCGTACAGCAGCGCAATCTCGAAAAGGCCTTTGCCTGCAAGGTGATCGACCGCACCGGGCTGATCCTGGAAATCTTCGGCCGGCGGGCGCTGACGCGCGAAGGCGCGCTACAGGTCGAGCTCGCCCACCTCAATTATCAGAAGTCGCGACTGGTGCGCTCCTGGACCCATCTTGAGCGCCAGCGGGGCGGTTTCGGTTTTCTGGGCGGGCCGGGCGAGACGCAGATCGAGACCGACCGCCGGCTCATTCAGGAGCGCATCACCCGGATCGAGCGTGATCTTGAAAAGGTGAAGAAAACCCGCGGCTTGCACCGCAAGAGCCGGCGCGCCGTGCCATATCCAGTCGTGGCGCTCGTCGGCTATACCAATGCCGGCAAGTCGACGCTGTTCAACCGGCTGACGCAGGCCGGCGTTCTCGCCGAGGACATGCTGTTCGCGACGCTCGATCCGACTTTGCGGGCGATCAAGCTGCCGCGCGGCAGTGAGATCATCCTGTCGGATACGGTGGGTTTCATCTCCGATCTGCCGACCATGCTGATTGCCGCCTTCAAGGCGACGCTCGAGGAAGTCCTGGAGGCCGACGTCATCCTGCACGTGCGCGATATCGCGCACGAGGACAGCGAGGCGCAGCGCGCCGATGTCGAAAAGGTGCTCGCCGAACTCGGAATCGATTTTGAAAAGCCCGGACGCGTTCTCGAAGTCTGGAACAAGGTAGACGCTGTCGATGCCGAGCGCGCCTTGGTTCTGCTCAACGCGGCGCGGCGGCGGCCGGCCAAGGCCCGGCCGGTGCTGATCTCGGCCTTGACCGGACAGGGCGTTGACGAACTTTTGGCGCGCGTCGAATCCCTGCTCGCGAGCGAGCGCGTCACCCTCGATCTGGCGCTGGAGCCTAGCGATGGGCAGGGCCGGCACTGGCTCTACGAGCACACGGAAGTGCTGAGCCGCCGCGAGGCGGGCGAGGGCGGCCTGCTCCTCACTGTGAGCGTGCCACCGGCGATGGCCGAGAATGTGCGCCGGCGCTTTGCCGAGGTTCCGCCTCCCGCAAAGGCGTCGGGGCGCAGATGATCTTCGCTCTTCCCATTTCGCTACGTTCATGCGGAGAGGGAGCGCGCATTTCTTGCGAAAGGCCGCCCTATTTTTCGAGCGCCTTGGCCGCGTTCCAGAGCGCATCCATTTCGGCAAGGCTCACTTCGCCAAGTTTTTTGCCGCTGCGCGCGATCTCACTTTCGATATAGGCGAAGCGGCGCGCGAATTTTTCATTGGTGCCGCGGATCGCCGCCTCGGGATCGGCACCGATATGGCGGGCAAGATTGGCGACCGCAAACAGAAGATCGCCGGTTTCCTCCGCGATCGCCGCGGCGTCTTCGCTCGCGAGGGCGGCCTCGATCTCGGCCGTCTCTTCGCGGATTTTATCGAGGACCAGCCGCGCATCGTTCCAATCGAAGCCGACGGTCGCGGCCTTGGCCTGCAATTTCACCGCGCGCGTCAGACCGGGCAGGGCGACGGGCACATCGGCGAGCAGGCCCTCCTCGCGCGCCGGCTTTTCGGCTTTCTCCTGCGTCTTGATCTGCGCCCAGAGCGCGTTGACCTCGTGCGGCGCAAGATCGCGCTTGTCGCCAAAGACATGCGGATGGCGGCGGATCATCTTCGCCGTGATGGCTTCGACGACATCGCCGAAATCGAACGCGCCCTGCTCCTCGGCCATGCGCGCGTGAAACACGACTTGAAGCAGCAGATCGCCAAGCTCATCCTTGAGATCGGCGAGGTCGTCGCGGGCGATCGCGTCGGCGACTTCGTAGGCCTCCTCGATCGTATAGGGTGCGATGGTCGAAAAGGTCTGTTTCACATCCCACGGGCAACCGGTCTGGGGCGCGCGCAGCGCCGCCATGATCTCCAGGAGCCTTTGGATATCGCGAGACTTTTGCATGGCCGGTCAAAGAAAACGGCGCGAGGTTTTGCCTCGCGCCGCGGAAATTGCAAAGCCAGACAGGAACGTCAGGCGAGGGCGATCGACAAGGCTTCGCGGCCTTTTGGCGTATCAACGACGCGCATCGTCACCGGCTGGCCCTCGGCGAGATGATGCACGCCGGAGGGTCCAAGGATCGAGATATGGACGAAGACGTCCTTGCCGCCATCGTTCGACTGAACGAAGCCGAAGCCCTTGTTGTCGTCGAACCATTTCACCGTGCCGCTGACCTGTACTGCGGTCGCGGGATCGGGATGGCGACGGGGCGGGCGCGCCTCGTTGAAGCGCGGCGCGGGCGCGCGCTCGGCGGCGCCCGCGGTGTCGACTTCGAGCACACGGGTCACTTGCGCGCCCTTGACGCCGCTGCCGACATAAACCTTGAGCTTCGCGCCGGGCGGAACCGTCTCATAGCCGGCGCTCTGTAAAGCGCCGATATGGAGGAAGGCGTCGCCGGTGCCATTGCTCAATTCGACAAAGCCGAAGCCTTTGTCGCTCTTGAACCATTTGACGACTGCATCGACGGGAATGCCTGAGGGCGCCGCCGGCGCAATTTCCGGACCGCCAAAACCACCACCACCGAAAGAAGGTCTGGAATGCCGGCTGGGGCGGGGGGAATCGTAAGGAGACGGACCGTCATCGTCAAAACCGCGCTTCCTCGGCCCGCGAAATTCTTTACCCTTGCTCATGAGATGCCTATTTTAAACTTTCAAAACCAGACGCCCGCCCGAAAGCGGCACGTAGCAGGCCGATCGTTCTTAGATATTTTCAGACACGATTGAAGACGAGCGCCCCAAAGCCACCCGCTCACAAATCCGCGCTCTGATCTTGTCCAGAAATGCCGAAAGTCCCGCCTTTCGTCTATTGATAGCAGAAGTGCCAGCCTCTTGGCTACCGCTTTTGCGCCAAACTGCGACCCCAATGTTCGATTTCGGTTCGGCTCCGCTTAGGCCTCCTTGAAAAAGGCCGAGGGAAGCTGCTTTGAAATCAAAGAACTGCGTGTCAGTAATTCGCATAATCAATATTATGGAACTAATCCTTATGGTTTCCACAGCTCCGGCTTGACGCGCCCTCGGCTCATAATGGCGCGAGCCGCATGCCGTCATAGGCCGGCTCGATATGCGGCGGCAATTTGTGCCGGATCTGCTCGAAATCGATGTCCGTATGGAGATTGGTCAGGATTGCGCGCTTGGGCCGCAGTTTTTCGATCCAATCCAAGGTCTCCGGGACCGAGAAATGGCTCGGATGCGGCGTGTAGCGTAAGGCATCGACGACCCACAGATCAAGCCCGCGCAGATACCGCTCGCTTTCCACGGGAATACCGTTGAGGTCCGGCGTATAGGCGAAATTGCCGATTCGGAAGCCAAGCGCGTCGACCTCGCCATGGCTCAGGCGGAACGGCATGAAGGCAATCTCGCCCCCCGGCCCCTCGATCGTCACGGCCTCGCCCGGCGTCAGCCGCTGGTCGTTGACGAGAGGCGGATAATGGCTGCCCTCTGGCGTCTCGAAAATATAGCCGAAATGGCTGCGCACCACGGCCGAGGTCGGCGCGTCCATATAGAGGTCGATCCGCCGCCGGTGCATGATGACGAGCGGCCGGATTTCGTCGATGCCATGCGTATGATCGGCATGCGCATGGGTCAGCAGGATCGCGTCGAGCCGGTCGATTCCCAGATCGAGCAATTGGGCGCGCAAATCCGGCCCCATATCGATCAGAACCTGTGTCTTGGCGCCTTCGGCATTGATCCGCTCGACGAAGACAGCGCAACGCCGGCGGCGATTTTTCGGGTTGTTGGGGTCGCAGGCGCCCCAGCCCTGGCCGACGCGCGGCACGCCGGCGGAGGATCCGCAGCCGAGAATGGTGACGGCAAGGCTCATGCGACAGTCGCCGGTGGCGGCATTTTCGCAAAAAGCCGCAGGACGTTGGCGCTGGTGATCGCGCCAAGCTCGGCCGGCGTCAGGCCCTTGACCTGCGCCAGGAACTTTGCCGTTTCCGCGACATAGGCCGGCTCGTTGCGCCTGCCGCGATACGGGACGGGGGCAAGGTAGGGCGCATCGGTCTCGACCAGCAGACGCTCGTTCGGCACGTCGCGGGCGATGGCGCGCAGATCGTCCGATTTCTTAAAGGTCAGCACGCCCGAGAAAGAGACATAGAGACCGAGCGCGAGACCCGCCTCGGCCAGCCGGCGCGTGGAGGTAAAGCAGTGCAGGACGGCCTTGAAGGCCCCCTTCCCCATTTCCTCTTCGAGGATTGCCGCCATATCGTGGTCGGCATCGCGCGAATGGATGATGAGCGGCAGGCCGGTCTCGCGTGCCGCGGCGATATGCGTGCGGAAGACCTGCGCGGCGAGGTCGTGCGGCGTGTCGTCATAATGATAGTCGAGCCCGGCCTCGCCAATGCCGACGCATTTCTCGTATTGCGCCAAGGCGATGAGTTCATCGACCGAAACCTGCTCCTCCTTCGCGTTCATCGGATGCGTGCCGACGGTGCAGAAGACGTCATCATAGGCTTCCGCCAGCGTGCGAATCTCAGCGAATTTCGCGACGCGGGTCGAGATGGTGATCATCCGCTTGAGGCCGGCGGCGCGGGCCCGCGCGACGATGCCGTCGCGGTCGGCCGCGAAGTCTGGAAAATCGAGATGGCAATGCGAGTCGATCAGCATGTCGCTACGCGGCCGGCTCTATATAACGCGGGAAGATCGGCGAAGGCTCAGGCAGCGCGCGGCCCGGCGCGTCCGCATCGGCCTGCTGCGCGAAGCGGAAATCGCGATGCTCCGGCGCCACGGCAAGCAGATCGAGCAGCCGCTCGGCCGCCTGCGGCGTGAAGGGCTGCGCCAATAGGCCGACGATGCGCAGAACCTGCGCCGTCACATAGAGGATCGTGCCCATGCGCTCGGGATCGGTCTTTTTCTTCGTCCAAGGCTCCTCGGCGGCGAAATAGCGGTTGGCGTCGCCGACGACCCGCCAGATATCGGCGAGGATTGTGTGCAGGGCGAAGCTCTTCATCGCCGCGCGGGCCTTTTCGGCCAAGGCATCCGCCGCAGCGAGGATCTTCTTGTCCGCCTCCGTATAAGCGCCGGGTCGCGGCAGATGGCCGCCGAAATTCTTGCCGATCATCGAGAGCGAACGCTGCGCCAGATTGCCGAGATCGTTGGCGAGATCGGCGTTGATGCGATTGACGATCGATTCGTGCGAATAATTGCCGTCCTGCCCGAATGGCACTTCGCGCAGGAAGAAGTAGCGCAGCTGATCGACGCCATAGGTCGCGATGAGATCGGCAGGGCTGATGACATTGCCGACCGACTTCGACATTTTCTCACCGCGATTGAACAGAAAGCCGTGCACGACGATCTGTTTCGGCACCGCGATCCCAGCCGACATCAGGAAAGCTGGCCAATAGATCGCGTGAAAGCGGGTGATGTCCTTGCCGATCACATGCGCGTCGGCGGGCCAGAACTTCTGGCGCGACGCGTCTTCCTGCCAGGGATAGCCGGTGCCGGTGATGTAATTGGTCAGCGCATCGACCCAGACATACATCACGTGTTTCGGATCGCCGGGCACCGGAATGCCCCAATTGAAGGTCGAGCGGCTGATCGAAAGATCGTTGAGGCCGCGTTCGACGAAGGAGACGATTTCGTTGCGATAGGTCTCCGGCGTGACGAAATCGGGATTGTCGCGGTAATGCGCGAGCAGCTTCTCCTGATAGGCGGAGAGGCGGAAATAATAGCTCTCCTCCTCAACCCATTCGACCGGCGCGCCGCTCGGCGCGAAATATTTGCCGCCCTCGCCCTTGGTGAGTTCGGATTCGTCGAAAAAGGCCTCGTCGCGGACCGAATACCAGCCCGGATATTTGGAAAGATAAATATCACCGGTTTCGGCCATGCGGCGCCAGATGTCCTGCGCGGCGGTGCGGTGCCGCGCGCTCGTCGTGCGCACGATCACATCGGCTCTGGCGTTGAGCGCCTCGCCCATGGCGGCGAATTGCACCGCCGTGCGGTCGGCGAGCGCAAGCGGGGTGATCCCTTCCCGCGCGGCCGTCTGCTGCATCTTCTGGCCATGCTCGTCCATGCCGGTGCAGAACAGGACGTCGTAGCCGTCGAGCCGCTTGAAGCGGGCGATCGCATCGGTGGCGATCCGCTCATAGGCATGGCCGATATGCGGCGCGCCATTGGCATAGGGAATCGCGGTCGTGATGTAAAAAGTCGGGCGCTCGGCCATGCTCGAAGCTCACTAGATCACGATGATTTCGGATCAAATCGATCCGAAATCGTGAACGTGATCGATTCACGAAATTTAGAGCGGGATTTGCGCGAAAAACCGGTATCCGCTTTTTCGCATCCCGCTCTGGCCGTGCCGCGACAGGGCCTCAGGCGTTGACCGCCCTGGCCGCCGCGAGTTCGGCGAAAATCGACAGGATGACGGGCCGCTTGTCGAGATTGAGCACCTCGGCTTCCCGCGCCGCGTCGGCGGCTTTTTCCCATACCTCCGCCAAAGGTGCAAGGCGGGCCGGCCCGTGCGCCGCTTCGCCGCGTAGCCGCTCGTCGATCCAATCGACAATGGCGGTCATCACCCGGTCGCATTGCGCCGTCTGGTCGCGGCCGGCGATTCGGTCGGCTAACGCATGAACGGCGCGCCAATCGAGCGCCGGCAGGCCGGAAAGCAGAGCGCGAACCTGGTTGTCGAGCGCGATACCCTCGTCGGCGAGCAAGCTCAGCGCGGTTGCGACAGACCCCTGCGCCCGTTCGGCGGCGGCTTGGCGCTCGGCACCGCTGGCTTCGGTCCAAGGCGCACCGAGCGCGTCGATGACGCGCAGAATATCGGCAGGCGCGAGCGGGCGCAGCGTCAACATCTGGCAGCGCGAGCGCAGCGTCGGCAGAAGCAGCGCGGGCCGGTGCGCGACGATGAGGAAGAGCGAGCGCGGCGGCGGTTCCTCGACGAGCTTCAGCAGGGCATTGGCGGCCGAATTGTTGAGGTCTTCGGCGCTGTCGACGATGCAGATGCGGTAGCCGCCCGCCCCGGCCACGTTGCGGAAGAGGTGCGAGGCTTGGCGGACATCATCGACGCGGATTTCAGTGTAATGGCGCTTGCCTTTCTCGTTCCACTCCCGCCGCAACAGGGCGATATCGCCGTGCGACAGCGCGGCAACCTTGTGGGCGATCGGATCCTGAGCGCTGAGGCTAAGATCCTTGGCGCCTTGCACGGCGGCAGCCGTCGGATCGGGATGGGCGAGCAGAAACCGGGCGAGCCGCCAAGCCAGCGTCGCCTTGCCGATTCCGGTTGGCCCGCCGATGACAAAGGCCTGCGCTAGGCGGTCGGCGCGATAGGCCTCGAGCAGCCCCTGCTCCGCTTCGTGATGGCCAAAGAAATCAATGGTTTCGCGCGGATGCGGCGTTTCGTCGACGCGGTCGGACTCCGGCGCGGCTTCCAGGGCCTTGGAACGGGGGGCGTTCATATTGGATAGATATCGCGTCCCGGGCTTTTTCGCATCGGATAGATCCGAAAACCGCTTCGCACTTTTCGGTCCGATGCGTCAGGCGCCATGCAGCGCCTCGGCCTGCGTTGCGGGTTCCGCGTCGAAGAGCCGGTGGCTGATCGTGTCCCAGATCGCCTGCGCGACTTCCTCTTCGCTTTGCGCCGCATCGACGACGACGCAGCGTCGGGGTTCGGCGGCGGCGATGGCGAGATAGGCCATGCGCAAGGCCTCGTGGAAGGCGAGCCCCTCCCCTTCGAATCGGTCCGAGGCCTGGGCGGCGCCGCGCCGGTGTGCCGCGCGTGCAAGGCCGACCTCCGCCGGCAGATCGAGAATCAAGGTGAGGTCCGGCATCGTATCCGCGACGGTCACGCGCTCGAGTGCGCGCAGGAAGTCCGGGTCGAGGCCGCCGAGCGCGCCCTGATAGGCCCGTGTCGAATCGGCAAAGCGATCGCAGATCACCCATTTGCCGGTGGCCAGCGCCGGGGCGATCGTATGGTCGATATGATCCATGCGCGCGGCGGCAAAAATGATCGCCTCGGCCTTCGGGCCGAGATCCTTGATCATGCCGGAGAGTAGGACATCGCGGAGAATTTCTGCGCCCGGCGAACCGCCAGGCTCGCGTGTCGAGATCGCCTCGATCCCGCGCGCCTGCAAACGCGCGACAAGGTAGCGGACCTGGGTCGATTTGCCGACACCTTCCCCGCCCTCCAGCGTGATGAAGGTTCCACGTTTCGGCATCGCCGATGGCAGCAAGGCGTCGAGGCTCATTTCTTCAACACATATTTGCGGAACATATCTTCCGCAAATTCGAGACCGGCATCCATGGCCCGCCGCGGCAGCGAGCCGGGGCCGATATGGGTCGAGGTCCGCAGCGGCACCTCCAGGATTTCGTCGGGGCCGCGAAAGATGCGCAAGTGCGCCACGTCCTGGCCGGGGGAAACGGGAGCCATCAAGGGCCCCGTGTAAACAATCTGCCCCTTCAGCTTTTCGTCCGAGTCACGCGGAATGAGCACCCTGATCGGCGTATCGCTCACCAGCGGCTCAGAACCGGAACTGCCCCCGTAGACTTGAGCATAGCCTACGACTTCGCCCGGCTGAAACAGCGCCTTCGATTCGAACGAGCGAAAACCCCATTGGAAAAGCCGCACAGCCTCCGTCTCGCGCTCCTTGGCCGTCTTGGCGCCATAGATGGCAAGGATGAGACGCTGGCCATTCTGCACAGCCGAGGCGACGATGCCATAGCCGCTGGTGTCGATATTGCCGGTCTTCAGCCCGTCCGCGCCGACATCCATCGTCAGCAAGGGATTGCGGTTCGGCTGTTTGATCTTGTTCCAGGTGAAATCCTTCTCCCCGAAATAGCGATAATATTGCGGGTAGGTCCTGATGACGTAGGCGGCCAAGTCCGCCATGTCGCGCGCGGTCACGCGCTGGTCCGGATCATCCTGGCCCCAGGGATTGGTGAAGGTTAAATGCATAAATCCCAACTCGCGCGCGCGCTCGGTCATGCGCGTGGCGAAAGCGCCTTCGGAGCCGGCAAGCCCCTCCGCCAGCACGATCGCTGCGTCATTGCCGGAGACGATGACGAGGCCGCGGATCAAATCCTCGACTCTGATCTTGCTGTTGAGGGCGGCAAACATGGTCGAGCCGCGCGCCAGTGCGCCGCCGGTGCGCCAGGCATGTTCGCTCACATCGAACGTATCGTCGAGCTTGAGCCGGCCCTGTGCGAGCGCGCGAAACACGAGCTCGGCGGTCATGATCTTTGTCGTCGAGGCCGGAACTTCGGGCGCGTCGGCGTTTTTTTCGAATAAGACCGTCTGCGAATCTGCGTCGATCAGAATCGCGGCGGGCACGCTGGTCTGAAACGGCTGCGCGGCTACGGCGGGCCGCGCCGCGAGCAGAGCCGCCGCGAAGGCGATAAGAGCCAGCGCGAAAGATCTTTTGAGGCTTGGGCGCATCGCCCGTTCCACGCTCTTCCCCACCCGTTTCCGCCGCCCGCCTAGGCCTGCACCATGCGTCGGGGGCGGCAGGAAATCAACGCGTCGGGCGCGGGCGTGCACCGGCTTTACGGTCAAGATAGCAAGACGAAGGGCTTATCGCGAAGCGGTCTCGCCGATTTCGGCGTCGGCGCCGGGGACGGTATCAAGATCGAAGGGCCGCGCCGGCGGCAGCGGCGCCGTACCGACAAAGATATGGCTCGCCGGCAGCGCCGAGTCGGCGGTCTCCTGCGCGGCGTCCGCCCCATCTGGCCGCGGCGCGGGCTGTGGCACGTCGCCCGGGTCGGCCGAGGCGGTTTCGACGGGACGATCGGCATCCGCCAGCATGGCCGGCGGTCCGGCCGGTGCGGAATGATCGTCGATCCGCAAGGTCGAGGCGAGCTTTTCGTCGTTCGAGCCTTCGATGCTGGCGCGGCCGAGATATTCAACCTTCACTTTCGTCGTGCCGGTGCGGCGGAAATCGAGCAGATCGGCGACGCGCCGCGAGACGTCCATGATGCGGCCGGGCGCGAAGGGTCCGCGATCGTTGACGCGGACGATCATCGAATAATGATTGCGCAGATTGGTGACCCGCGCATAGCTCGGCAGCGGCATGGTCGGATGCGCCGCCGAAATCGAATTGGAATCGTATATTTCGCCATTAGCGGTGCGGCGGCCGTGGAAAGCGTCACCATACCAGGACGCCATTCCGACGGCGGTATAATGCTTGCGCTCGCTCGGGTAATACATGTGGCCCGCGACCATGTAGGGATGGCCGACGAGATATTTGCCACCGCCGTGCGGTACGTCCTCGCCATCGGCCACGACACGCGGACTGGCGGCGCCGTAAACGGATTGCGGGAAATATTCGGAAGGATGATTGGCGGCGAACTGCTGCTGCGCGCAGCCGCCCAGCATAAGCGCGGCGGCACAGGAAATGGCAGCGGCCAGCGGCCGGAAAAGAGCGGACGTCTGC